>CAYTVQ010000089.1:0-9658 GCA_964441615.1 uncultured Caulobacterales bacterium
CCTTCTCGTGGCCGAACAGCTCCGATTCGAGAAGGTTTTCCGGGATGGCGGCGCAATTGATCGAGATGAACGGCTTGTCGGCGCGCCTGGATTTGCGGTGGACGTATTTCGCCACCACCTCCTTGCCGACGCCCGACTCGCCGGTGATCAGGATCGAGGCCTCGGACGCGGCCACCTGGTCAGCGAGGGCGATCACCTTCTGCATCGCAGGATCGACGGCGATGAGGTCGGACGCCTCCTCGCACACCGCTTCGAGAACGGCGGCGATGAGTTCGGGATCCGGCGGCAGCGGAATATATTCCCTGGCGCCCGCCTTGATGGCGGCGACGGCGGCGTCCACGTCCGACTTGACGCCGCAGGCGACGACCGGCGCCGCGATGCGCTCGGCCTCCAGCGCTCGAATGAGTCCGCCGACATTGAGCCGCACGTCGATCATGATGAGATCGGCGCCGCCTTTGCGGAGGGCGGAAAGCGCCTGCTCGATATCGCCAGCGAAGGCCACTTTGGCGCCGCGGTCGATTGCGATCTTCGCCGCGGCCGAGATCTGTCCTGAATAGGCGCCGACGATCAGAAGACGCATGCTCAGCGCTCCCCGCTCTTGACGATTTCGGTCATGGTGACGCCGAGCACGCCATCGACGAGCACCAGTTCGCCGCGAGCGACCAGGCGGTCGTTGACATAAAGATCGATCGGCTCGCCGACCCGGCGATTGAGTTCGATGACGGCGCCGGGCCCGAGCGCAGCGAGTTCCGAAATCGTAAGGCGTTTCCTGCCGAGAACGGCGGAAATTCTCACCGGCACGTCCGCGACGTTCACCCGCGAGGCCGGCGCCGCCGTTGCCGGACCGAAGTCGCTAAAGAGATCCGGCGGCGCGGCCGGCTCGAGACTGAACTCGCTCATGGGGTTTCTCCTGAGGCGTCCGCGGCGGCGATAACTCGTTCGATCTCCGCCGCAACTGAATCGTGCGAATAGAATGCGGCGCCGCCGCGCCATTGCAGGCGGCATTCGCCATCCTGGAGCAATGCGTCGCTGCCGATCTCGACGCCGGCGCGAGTCGCAGCCTCGGCAAGGCGGTCGCCGAGAGACGCAAATACGCCTTCACTGACGAAGAGCGTCGCCGGCGTCTTCTCGGCCGAGGCCGCGAGCATCCGGTCGATGAGGGAGAGCGCGATCGGCGCCGCATTCCTCGCGGCGAGGCGGCGGCAAAGAGTCGTGAGCAAATCCTGCAGTGCGCTTCGAAGGCTGCGGCGATGCTCCTCGAGCGCCTCCTCGCGCCGCGCCGCTTCGAGCGCCAGCGCATCGGCGAGTTTCGCGAGTCTTGCTGCGACCGCAGCCGACTGGACGCTGGCGGCTTCATCGAAGCCTGCGGCGCGTCCGGCGGCGAAGGCGGCGTCAATCTCGTTCTGCGTGAAGCGCGCTTCCGGCGTCGTCGAGCGAGGCTCCGGGGAAGCCGCTCTGATGGGGGAGGGCGCCGTCGGCGCAAACTCCTCGAACGTCACTGGCATGATCTTCACAGCGCGGGTCAAAGCACGACCTCCTCGGCGGGGTTCTTCGAAAGATAGATTTCACCCTGGTCCGCAAGAGCGCGCGCCGTCTCCATGATCTTGGCTTGGGCCGCATCGATATCGCGCAACCGAACAGCGCCGAGAATCTCCATGTCGTCCCGCAGAATTGCGCCGGCGCGTTCCGACATGCTCTTGAAGAAGTGACCTTTCACCTCGTCGCCTGCGCCCTTGAGCGCGATCGAGAGCGACGCCTTGTCGATGCGCCGCAGGAGCGTCTGCATGTCTTTCAGGTCAAGGCGCAACAGGTCTTCGAACACGAACATCAGCGCCTTGATGCGCGCTGCGGCCGAAGCGTTCTTCCGCTCCAGCGACTCCATGCAGCGCTTTTCAACCGACCGCTCGAAGTGATTGAAGATCGCCGCCACGCCCTCTGCGGGATCACGATCCTGATTACGGCTGAGGGTCGAGATGAATTCGGTGCGCAAAGTCTTCTCAATCTGGTCAAGGGCCTCCTTCTGCACAGGTCCGAGCGTCAGCAGCCGGTTGATGACCTCCTCGGCGAGGAGGTCAGGGAGCGCCGAGAGAACGCGCGCGGCGTGGTCGGGCGCGATCCTGGACAGGATGACCGCTATCGTCTGCGGATGCTCGTTCTTAAGATATCCTGACAGCACGCGCTCGTTCACATTGGCGAGCTTGTCCCACATGGTCTTGCCGGCGGGGCCCTTGACGTCGTCCAGGATTGCGGCCGCCTTGTCCGCCGGAAGGACGCCCTCAAGGAAGCGCCGCGCAGAGTCGAGCGAGCCGGTGATCGGCCCCGCGTTGGAAAGGCGGCCCACGAATTCAAACAGGATCTCCTCGACCACCTCTGCGGTGACAGCGCCCAGCGTCGAAATGGCGAGCGTCACTTCGCGCAGCTCATCTTCGTCGAATGAGCGCCAGAGCGGCTGGCTCGCCTCTTCGCCGACCGCAAGCATCACGACGGCGGCCTTCTCGGGGCCTGAAAGGTCTTCAACGGAGGAGACGGTCTTTCCCTTCATGAGGCCTGCCTGATCCAGCCCTTGAGGATCGCCGCTGATTCCTCCGTATGCCCCTTAACCACCTCAGCGACCTTTCCGATCGACGAGGCCTTTACTTGTCCGTCGACCAGCGCAAGATCGATACGGCGGTCGGCGGGCGCGGGCAGCGCCGCACCCCGACCCGCGTGAGCTGTAGCGCCGGCTTCAGCGTCGGCGCCGGCGCTCGCCGGCGTCGCTTTCCGCCCTGGGGCCGAGAAGATCGGGCGAAGCACAAAAACGATGAGGGCGAGGCCGATCAGAGCAAGCGCCCCGATTTCGGCGACGCGGCCGAGAGTCTCCTGAACCGCCGGCGCGACGAGAGGCCCCTGCGGGTCGTTGGCGGCCGCCGCCGGCTGGAAGGGGACCTCGACGACGCTCAGAGTATCGCCGCGGGCGGCGCTGAAGCCGACCGCCGAGCGTGCGAGCTGCTCGATTCGCCCAAGCTCTTCCGCCGTTCGCGGCGCCGCGCCGACATTGAGCGCAACCGCGACAGAAAGACGTTTCAGGACGCCCTCCTCGCGAACGGCCGTGCGCGTCGTTCTGGACATTTCATAGTTTGCGGTTTCCTCAGTGCGGCGATTGGCGGACGTCGCCTGCGGATAGGACTGGGCGACCGTCTCTGCGCCCGGAAGCGCGTTGGCCACCGTGACGCCGCGTCCGGAAGCCGGCTCAGCCTCGTTCGCCGATTCCTCAACGGTCACGGATGACAAGAGGGTCTGGCTGTCAGGATCGATGATTTCCGCGTTCTCAGTGATACGGGTCAAATCCAGTTCGGCGGCGACCTGCACGCGGAGATTGTCGGCGCCGACGACACGGCCGATGATGTCCTCAAGCGTGCGGCGCAGGCGCGCCTCGGTCTCAGCGGACTTCTCGCCGGAAACGGCAGACGCATCGCCGGCGCCGCCCGATGCAAGTAGCTCGCCGGCGGCGTCCAGCACCGTGACGCTGGCCGGCGAAAGCCCCGGCACGGCCGATGAAGCAAGATTGACGATCGCGCGCACGGTCTTGCGGTCGATCTCGCGAGCGGCATCGATCACGATCGACGCAGAAGCAGGTTCGCGCTCGCGCGCAAAGAGCGTCTTCTCGGGCAAGACCAGATGCACGCGAGCGCCGCGAACGCCATCGATCGAGGCTATGGTGCGGGCAAGCTCGCCCTCAAGCGCGCGAAGGCGGTTGATATTCTGCTGAAAAGTCGTCGAGCCGAACGCATCAGACTTGTCGAAAATTTCGTAGCCGACGCCGCCGCGCGGCGCCTCGCCGTCCGCGGCGAGAGAGAGGCGGAGCCTGGGGATTTCGGATTGGGGTGCAAGGACGGACATCCGCCCCGACCGCTCGCGCGTTCTGAAAGGCACGCCGTCCTGGTCGAGTCTGTCGATGACGGACTTGGCTTCAGCGTAGTCGATATCGGCGTATAGAACGCCGAAGGACGGCTCGGAGATGCGCGCCGCGATGAGCACGAGCGCGATCGCGACGCCGGCGGCCGCGCCGACGAGGCCCGCAAGCCGCGCCGCGCCGACCCTGCGGAGCATCGCGATCAACTCGTTCATGGAAGCATTCTGCCCCGAACTCAAACTGGCGCCCAAATGGCGCGCATTTCTACGCCCGGCAAAATTTGCCCTGCGCGTCGTAAAGATTCCGTTTCGCGAGATTGCGCCTGCGCGCCCGGGCCGCGAGATGCGCCGCCCGTCGGCGACGGCAGATCAAAAAAAGTCCCGCAGCATGCGCCGCGGGACAGTCTGGGAGGGTCGGAGGAGAGAGGCGTTACAAATTCGTCAACGATACTGCTGCACGCGCGTGGCGCGCAGTCCCGGCATGCCGAACTGGTCGATCGCTTTCTGCCAGGCGAGGAATTCTTCCATGGTGAGGCGGTAGCGGTTGCAGGCTTCCTCGAGCGTCAGGAGCCCGCCGCGCACCGCAGCCACGACTTCGGCCTTGCGGCGGATCACCCAGCGTTTGGTGTTGGTCGGCGGCAGGTCGGCAAGCGTCAGCGGCAGGCCGTCTGGCCCGATGATGTAAGGCTCCTTCGACGGCGATGTCGCGGCTGCTGGGACGGCGGACGTCATCGGAGATTCCTTCGAATACGCAACTGTGCAACATGCCCACTCTACGCAGCCGCTTTTAAGAATGGGCTAAGCGTCACGGTGAATCTTTCTCTAAGCCATTGATGAAATTTGGATATTCATGCGGCGGCCGAAGTCGTCCCTATACAGAGCACATTCACGCCGCGGTCCCGGTCAGCGTGCGCCATAATTCGTCGGCGACGCTGATTACGCGCGCATTTGTGGCGTAGGCGCGCTGGGTTTCAATGAGCGTCGAGAACTCCCTGCCGATATCGACAGTCGAAATTTCGAGCGCCTCGCCCTCGACCGCGCCCGCGCGGCCCTCGCGCGGCAGGACGAGGGACAAGGCGCCGGCCGCCGTCGTCTGCAGGAAGGCGGTTCCGCGCGTCTCTGCGAGCGCTTCGGCGTTCGGGAAGAGCGCCAGCGGGATGCGATAGAGCGCGATCCGCTCGCCGGTTTCATACCGGGCGATGACGCGGCCCTCATTGTCGATCTCGATGCCGGCGAGCGCGCCAGGCGGCGTCGCTCCCGCGGCAAGGGGCGGGGCCCGGTTGATGTTCACGGTCTGAAGTCCGGCGAGGCCCGAGGTCGCCGCGGCGCCGCTCGCATCGGTCGCATAGCCCTGCAGGTAGTAGCCGGCCCCGTTGACGAGGGCGCCGTCGGCGTCCGGCGCGAAATCGCCGCTGCGTGTAAAAAGGAATGGCGGCGCTGCGGCGGCGTCCTGCGAGACCACGAAATAGCCGGCGCCCGCGACTGCGACATTGGTCGCGGTGTTCGTTCGTGCGACGGCGCCCTGTTCGCCGGCGAAGGTGCGGTTCGTGGCGGCGACGCCGCCGGCGAGCCCGCGCGGCTGCGCGGTTTCAGCGGCCACGAGGTCGGCGAATTCCGTCCGCATTCGCTTGAAGCCCGTGGTCTGGCTGTTGGCGATATTGGTTGAAACCGCAGCGAGGCTCTTGGCGAAGGCGTTGACGCCGGAGACCGCGATGGAGAAGACGCCTGCAAGGGCCATGAGACTATTCTCCTGCCACGCGCCGGATCTGGCTGAGCTCGATGACGCCGATCGAGGTTTCGAGTTTGGGTGCGCCTGCGCCGAAGGAGGCAGCGGTCACGCGCGCAGCCGACCGGATCTCGGCCGTCAGATTGGCGCCGTCAGCCCCGAGCGCATCGACTTTCAGACGGTAAACGCCCGGCGGCGCGGCGCCGCCGTCAAGAGCAGTTCCGTCCCAGATGAATTCGTGATCCCCAGCGCCGGCGGTTCCGATCGAGCGGGCGACGACGGCGCCATTGGCGTTGAGCACGCTGATGGAAAGGGCGCGCGCATCGGCGGGCAGCGTGTAGGTCCAGGCGGCGCGGCCATCTGAAAGCGCGGCTTTGTCGGATGCGACCTGCGCCTCTCGTCCAATGAAGGCAAGCGCCGATTGCCGGTCGCTTGCGCCCTGCAGCGCGATCAGCGCTTCAAGATGGCTATTGGTCTTTATCGACTGCTCGACCGAGGCGAACTGCACGAGCTGCGAGGTGAATTTCTCCGTATCCAGCGGCTTTAAGGGGTCCTGATTGCGCAGCTGCGTGGTGAGCAGGATCAAGAACGTGTCGATATTGCCGGCGAGCGAAGAGAAGGCGCTCGCGGAGGCGGGTGTTGCGGAACTGGCGGCGGCGATCTGCATCAAACTCTCCTAGATCCTGATGTCGAGCGCGCGGGCGGCGACGGGCGCAAGGCAATTTCGCATCGCCGCGGCTGGCGCCGGCGTCCCTTCGGCGCGCGCGCGGTCTTCGAGAACAAAGGCGAGCGCGCCGCCGCCGAAATTGTAGCCGGCGTCCGCGAAGGCCATTCGCAGCGCCGCCTCGTCGCGGGCGAAGAGGTCGTAGGCGGCCTGATTATCGAACTTGACGAGGAGCCGCGCCGCGCCGTCGTCGCCAAGAGTGAGGCGCGCCTCGATCCGTCCGAGTTCTGGCGGATCGAGCCGGAGATCGAATTCGCTGGCGCCGTCATCGAGCTTGCGCGCGATCAGCTCGGCGATGTCTTCCGGGGAACGGAGAGGCGCTGGCGGCGCCGGCGGGGAAAGTTTCGCCGCGATTTGGGTGCGCGTGGGTTCGCTTGATCCGGCGCCTGCTGGCGCGGGCGGTTTCATTGTGGGCGCGACCGCCGCCGCGGCCGTTGCAGACGCCGCTTGCGCCGTGCTCGCGCCGCGCGCCGGCTCCGGCGCCATTTGCGCTGGCGGCGCCATTACGGCTGGCGTTGTGCCTGCCCAGGCGTCGAGCGGCGCGATTGACCCCGGTGGAGGGCTCGCGGCCGGCGCGCGGGCGTCTTTCTCCGGCTGGCCTCTTGCAGCGCGCCCGGGATCGGAAATGCGTTCTGGGGAATTCGCATTGCCCGGCCGCGCGGTCGCCGCGGCCTCGGGTCTGCCGCCAAAAGCTTTCAGCGACTGTCCAGCATTCTTCTCGAGCGCCGCAGACGCCTGCGCATAGGAGAAGGCGCCCGGCAGCGGGTCCTCGCCGCCTGCCTTGCGGCGGGTCACGGGCGGATCAGCCGAGTTTGCAATGGATTCGATCATGGCGCGTGCGGAAATGCTTCCGCGCAGTTCGCAAGCCGCACGCCAAGGCGCTTCTCAAGCAGGCATGCCGCGCGCCATGGTAAGCGGACCGTAAAGGCGCACATGCTCGGCAATTTCAGCCTGCAGAAAATGCCGTGCAGCGCGCCGTCTTGCTGCGCCGCCGCCGCTTGCTCGCTGATTGCGCAGCTACCAGAATTTGGGGCCTTAATATGTGGTAAACATGGGTCTATACTGCGCCTCCGCGCGTGATCGCGGGCGTTGTTTGATAAAGCGGGGGAATAATCGTCCGATTACTGATGATTTAAATTTAGGGGGGACCATGCCCAAGATCGAAGACGTCGTGTTTGAGCCGTGGGTCGTGCAGGTTCTGGTTCTGGCGGGCACTCACATTGTAACCCTGCTGCTCGGCATTCATGCGCGCCAGTTGGTCCGTGTCCCGCGCATGATCGCCCGGCGCGTTCGGGGCATGCCGCGCAAGCTGAAAATCTGGGGACGAAAGGGCGGGTCGGCGGGTCTGAGCGCTCATCCAGAGCTTGGCGGAAACCTGACCGCCATCGAGCGCGAGCTGCATATGCCGGAAGAGGCGTTTGAGGGGCCGGAACACTTCGATTTCGGGACTGCTGACCGCGAACTCATCCTCAAGGCCGCCTGGGGCTACAAGAAGTTCCGCAAGCCGCCGGCGTCGTTCGACAATGCGCCGGACACGCTCTCAGAAGCGGCGACGAATCGCTACGCCGAACTGGCGAAGAAGTTCCTATCCAACCCTGTCATACTGGATACCGATCATCGGAACCTTTACGACGATGAAGAAGGCGCCGTGATCGCGAAAATGTTCAAGTGCTCGGATCGGCCAATTCTCTATGCGGTCGATACGTTCAGGCGGGTCGTCGGCGACAATGCGCGCCTTCTTATTCATCATTTCTTCTTGGCGGTGCTGCTGGCCGCGGGGGGCGCCGTGGTGGCCGCGCGCTTTCCAGCAATGGCCTGGGCGGGCGTAGGCATGGCCGGCGTCGCGTTCGCCGGTTCATTCGCGACCTATCTCATCTACAAGGCGGCGCGCGACAGCGGGTTCGCGGACTTCTCGGGACTGCTTGAACGCTATCTCGCAGGCGTAAGCGACAAGTTCTTTCAGGCCAGCTCGCGCATGGTCCAGGCGGTGCTCGGGGAGGAGGATGATCAGGGCGCTCTCGCCGAAAAATCCGAGAAATGGCACAAGATCATGCTCTGGCTCGGCTTCCGGACCTTCTTCATCGAATCGTTCCTGCGCAGCGAGGTGTATCAGGCGCGGCGCAATCTTGAGTATTACCAGCTTTATGGCTTCGTCTTGCTGATCGCCATTCCGGCGGCGATGGCCCTGGTCGCTTTCGGGCTTAATCCGGGCGCATTCACCTTTGAAAACCTCACTCACCCGTTTGCTCATGTCCCGCTTTTGCTTTCCTTGGCTGCAGCGCTGGTCGCGCTTGTCAGCTTCTATTTTGTCTGCCGGAAGGATGCTGATCTTGCGCTCAGTCAGAAGGACTGGCGCGGGTTCAAGGCCCTGCACATGGAAGGCCAGTTGCGCGAGGTGATCGGGAAATACGCGCAGGAAGCCGCAATTGGAAAACGCCGGGGCGTCCTTCGGCCGGGCGGCGTGCGCTGATCCTGGCGCCTCAGGCCTTCACGTAGTCGACGATTCCGGCGCCTTCGGTCATTCCCTGCGGCGAGGAGAGCCAGGCCTCGCAGCAGGCCTTCGCCAGCGTCCGCACCCGGAGGATGTAGGCCTGGCGCTCGGCGACCGAGATGACGCCGCGCGCGTCGAGCAGGTTGAAGAGGTGCGAGGCCTTGATGCACTGGTCATAGGCCGGCAGCACATAGGATTTGCCGGCTTTCCTTCCAGCCTCGATCATGGCGAGGCAGGCGGCTTCGGCTTCCTTGAACTGGCGGAAAAGAACGTCCGTGTTCGCCAGTTCGAAATTATGCGCCGAGAACTCGACTTCCTGCTGATGGAAGACGTCGCCATAGGTGACGGCGAGCGGGCCTTCGGCGCCGTTGAAATCGAGATCGAAACCGTTATCGGCGCCCTGCACATACATGGCGAGGCGCTCGAGCCCGTAGGTGATTTCACCGGTCACCGGCCTGCAGTCGAAGCCGCCGACCTGCTGGAAGTAGGTGAACTGCGTCACCTCCATGCCGTCGCACCAGACTTCCCAGCCTAAGCCCCAGGCGCCAAGCGTGGGCGATTCCCAGTCGTCTTCGACGAAGCGGATGTCGTGTTCGTCCGGGTTGATGCCGAGCGCCTTGAGCGAGCCCAGATAGAGGTCGAGCACGTTGTCCGGCGAGGGCTTCAAGATCACTTGGAATTGGTAGTAGCGCTGAAAGCGGTTCGGGTTGTCGCCGTAGCGGCCGTCCTTCGGGCGGCGCGAGGGCTGCACATAGGCGCACTTCCACGGGTTCGGCCCGAGCGCGCGGAGCGTCGTTGCCGGGTGGAACGTGCCCGCCCCCATCTC
>CAYTVQ010000090.1:0-9650 GCA_964441615.1 uncultured Caulobacterales bacterium
CATCAGCTCTTGCGACCGCGCCGCCGCTTCAGAGTATGATTCCTATGTGCGCGAGTTCCTGAGCTACGGCTCCAGGCTGCGCGCGCTGTTCGAGGTCGCCGACGCCGCGCCGGAGAGCGCCTTCCTCAACGCCCATGCCGCCGCCCTGCATCTCGCCTTCGAGGGGGCCGAAGGCTGGGCCGCCGCCGCGCCCTATCTCGAAAGAGCCGCCGCAAGCCGCAGTGCGGCGCGGCCGCGCGAGGCGCTTTTTTGCGACGCGGTCGCCGTCTGGGCGCGACGTGACTTCGCCGCCGCGCTCCATGCGCTCGACGAATTGACGGTGCGCTGGCCCGCTGATCTTTGTGCGCTCAAATGGGGCCAGTACCACGCCTTCAATCTCGGCGACCAAGCGGCGCTGTTGCGCTTCGGCGAGCGCACCCGCCTGGTGCATGACGGGACGCCTTACGCGAACGGCATGGTCGCCTTTGCGCTCGAACAGAACCACCGCCTCGACGAGGCCGAAGATGCCGGAATGCGGGCCGTTGAGATCGCGCTCGACGATGCGTGGGCCCAGCACGCGGTTGCGCATGTCTACGAGACACGCGGGCGGGCGCAGGACGGCGCCCGCTGGCTGGATCGTTGCGCCCACACCTGGGAGAAAAAGGGCGTCTTCATCCGCGACCACAATTGGTGGCACGCGGCGCTCTTTCGCCTGGGGCTGGAGCGCGCCGACGAGGCGCTCGCCATTTACGACCGGCGCCTCTGGGGCGAATGGACCGAATTTCCGCAGGAGCAGATTGGCGCGGCCTCCATGCTGTGGCGGCTGGAACTGCGCGGCGTTGATGTCGGCGAGCGCTGGACGCCGCTCGCCGCGGAGGCGCGCCGTCGCACAGGCGAGCACCTCTTTCCATTCCACGACCTTCATTACCTCATTGCGCTGGCGCGCGGCGGCGACGAGGGCGAGGCCGAGGCGTTCCTGGCGTCGATGCCGGGCGACGGCGCCGCCTGGTCCGTGGCGACGCTAGCGGGCTCGGGACTGATCCGTTTCGCGCGCGGCGACCGCGGCGGCGCGGCTCTGCTGCTGGCCGATGCAGCGCCGCGGCTTGGACTGATCGGCGGCAGCCATGCCCAAAGACACATGTTCACGGAGACCCTTCATGCAGCGACTGGGGCGCGGCGTGTCGGCTCGTTGCGGTAGCGGGCCCCCCTCCCCTAGACTGGCCTTCCCCGGCCGCCCAGCGTAGTAACCCCGCACCAAGTCGGACGGCGCAATGACCAACCATCTTCACCAGGGCGATCTGCCTGACGGCCTCGATCTCGGACACGTGGTCGCCGTCGATTGCGAGACCATGGGGCTCAACACCCTGCGTGACCGGCTCTGTCTGGTGCAGCTGTCCGCGGGGGACGGCCATGCGCACCTGGTGCAGTTCCGCAAGGGCGACTACGCCGCCCCCCGCCTGAAAAGGCTGCTCGCCGACCGCAGCGTCCTCAAGCTCTTCCATTTCGCAAGATTCGACCTTGCCGCCCTGAAGCACTGGCTCGGCGTCGATGTCGGGCCGGTCTACTGCACGAAAATCGCCTCCCGCCTCACCCGCACCTTCACCGACCGGCATGGCCTCAAGGACCTCTCCAAGGACCTTCTCGGCATCGAAATCTCCAAGCTCCAGCAGTCGTCGGACTGGGGGGCGGAGGCGCTGACGCCGCCTCAGATCGATTATGCGGCGGCTGACGTCCTCTATCTGCACGCGCTAAGAGAGCGGCTTGACGCCATGCTCACCCGCGAGGGGCGTCAGGGCCTCGCAAAGGCCTGTTTCGACTTTCTGCCCGCTCGGGCCGAACTCGACCTCGCTGGGTGGGCGGATGTCGATATCCTCGCTCATGTTTGAGCGCGATTCCTGCGTGCAACTCCGCGCTTAAAGTCTATATTCGGCAGGACTCTTGAATGGCGGGGCGCAGGCGGCGAGCGCCCGATGAAAGCAATGACCGACGAAGCGGCGATCACCGAAGGCCGGCCCCTCAGGGCCGACGCCCGCCCCCGGCTTGAGGCGCTGCCGAGCCGCCAGCGAATCACCGGCGAGCAGGCGGCCGCCCGAAGCCGGATGGTGCGCCGGCTCCGCGTCGCGCTCCCCGCCCTTGCCCTCATCCTCGTTGGCGGGCTTTTCCTCAACACAAGGAATGTGAAGCCGGACGAAGCCTTTCTCGAGGACTTCAAGGACATGACCGCCAGTCCGGAGGAATACCAAATGGCCAGACCCTCCTTTGCCGGCGTGGACAGCAAGGGAAAGCCCTACGAGATCAAAGCCGACCAGGCCTCGCAGTCCGCAGGCAGCAAGGAGGTGGTCGAGCTCGTGATGCCAAGGGCCATCACGCGCGGCCCGAATGAGGAAACCGAGGTGACGGCCAATCGGGGGGTCTTCCGCACCGACACGAGCCGCCTCGACCTTGAGGACGAGGTGACCCTCAGGCACCGCATCGGCGGCGAGGTTTACGTCCTCAAGACGCCGGCGGCGACCGTGTCGATGAACGACGAAACCGTGCAGAGCAATGCGGGGATCGAGGGCTCCAGCGAGGCAGGGTCCTTGCGCGCCGACAGAATGCGCGCCTACAACGCCGAAGGGCGCATGGTACTCGAAGGCAATGTCCGTATGCGCATCTATCCGAGGAAGCTGAACCTGGGCGGAGAATCGAACAAGGATGCAGCGCATGCGTCAGGGGATGGAACGCCGCAATGAGCCTTAGAAGCATCGCGAGCGCCGCGGCGCTGGCATTCGCCATCGGCGCCGCCGAAGCGGAAGCTCAAATCGAAATGAACAGCGACCAGCCGATCGACGTACAGGGCGACGCCGGCGAGACCATCGACAATGTCATGACACTGACGGGAAATGTCAGCGTCATCCAGGGGGAATCGATGCTGCGTTCAGACAAGCTCGTCGCCAAGCTGACCGACGACAGCACGTTCGAAACCATCGAAGTCACGGGCAGCGTGCGCTACTGGAACGGCAAGGAGGCGATCGCGAGCGATTCCGCCTTCTATGACGCCGGCGCGCGCACAATCACCTTCAGCCGCAATGTCATCATCACCCAGGGAGAGACGGTCATCACCGGCGGCAAATTGGTCTATTGGCTCGACAATGGCCGCATCAAGCTCGATGCGGCTGAAGGCGGGCGCGTGAGAGGCATCTTTCACACCAAGGCCGGAAGCCGGCCGCAGCTTTGAGCGATGACCGTTGAGAGAGGCGCCGCGTAAATGGCCGACGACATGACTGTTTCAGCCCCGCCTGTCCGCAAGGGCGCAAAATCTCCGTCAAGATCCGCCAAGGCGCGCCCGAAGCTTGTCGAGAGCGGCGGCCTGTTCGCTGAGAACCTGCGCAAATCGTTCAAGCGCCGACCGGTCGTCCGCGGCGTCTCGATGAGTCTGAGACGCGGCGAGGTCGTCGGTCTTCTCGGGCCGAACGGCGCCGGCAAAACGACCTGCTTCTACATGATCACGGGCCTCATCCCCGTCGACGCTGGCACGATCACCATCGATGGCCATGACGTGACGCGCCTGCCCATGTATCAGCGTGCGCGCCTTGGCGTCGGCTACCTGCCGCAGGAGGCGTCGATCTTCCGCGGCCTTACTGTCGAGCAGAATCTGCGCGCCGTTATCGAACTCGTGGAGCGCAACAAGGATCGGCAAGAAAAACTCATCGACGACCTTCTGGACGAATTCAACATTACTCACATTCGCAACGCTTCGGCTCTCGCGCTGTCCGGCGGGGAGCGCCGCCGCGTCGAGATCGCCCGCGCGCTCGCCACCGGGCCCGCCTTCATGCTGCTCGACGAGCCGTTTGCAGGCATCGACCCGCTCGCTATCGCCGACATTCGCGAATTGGTAATACACCTTAAGCAACGGGGACTTGGCGTCCTCATCACCGACCACAATGTTCGCGAGACGCTCGATATCATCGACCGAGCGTATATTATTCACGAAGGCGAGGTATTGATCGAAGGGAAGCCGGACGACATTGTCGGGGACAAGGATGTCCGGCGGGTCTATCTAGGCGACCGATTCCAGATGTGAGACTTTTCCCGGGGGCGTTGTGGCGTTAGCTCCGAAACTCGAATTCAGGCAATCCCAACAGCTGGTGATGACCCCCCAGCTGCAGCAGGCGATCAAGCTGCTGCAACTGTCCAACCTCGAACTCGCCGAATATGTAGAAGACCAGCTCGAACAGAATCCTCTGCTTGATCGCGCGGAAGGCGACCCGGCGCCGGTCGATGGCCCGGAGGCCGAGCCGGCCCTGAACGCGGCGAGCGAGGAAGACGCCCCGATTGATCTGTCCCGGGATGAAACAGCCTTGAAGGCCCGGGATGATCTCGACAGCGATTCGGAGGACGAGCCCGGCGTCGGGAGGAGCGCGGAAGCCGAATTCAAGGTCAATGAGTGGGCTTCTGTCGGCGGCGCCTCGTTGAGCGACGACGAGCGCGAGTTTGGCGCGACGCTGAAGCAGGACGTCTCGCTTCGCGACCATCTTGGCGAGCAGCTCAAACTGGCGACACGAGACCCGTTCGAATTGTTCCTCGGCTCCTATCTCATCGACCTCATCGATGACGCCGGCTATCTCGGTGAAAGCCTCGCCGCCATCGCCGAACGCCTTGGCGCGGACCAGTCGGATGTCCGTCGCGTCCTTGAGCTGATCCAGACCTTCGACCCTTGCGGCGTCGGGGCCCGCGACTTCAAGGAATGCCTGCGGCTCCAGCTGATCGAGCGCGACCGGTTCGATCCCGCCATGGCGGCCTTTATCGAGAACATCGAACTGCTGGCCAAGGGCGACCTGAAGGCGCTGATGCGGGTGACCGGCGCCGAGGAAGAAGACGTGCGCGACATGATTTCCGAAGTGCGCTCGCTGACGCCGAAGCCGGGTTACGCCTTTGGCGGCGAAACCGTGCAGGTGGTGACGCCCGACGTCTTCGTCACCAAGGCCGCCGACGGCGCCTGGAAGGTCGAGCTCAACACCGAGACCATGCCCAAGGTTCTGGTGAACCAGCGCTACTACGCAGAAATTTCAAGAGCGAGTTCGCGTGACGCTGACAAGACGTTCCTCAACGAGCAGCTGGCCAACGCCAACTGGCTGGTGAAAAGCCTCGACCAGCGCGCGCGCACGATCCTGAAGGTCGCGAGCGAAATCGTGCGCCAGCAGGACGCTTTCTTCGTTCACGGCGTGAAGCACCTGCGGCCGCTGAATCTGAAAGCGGTCGCCGATGCCATTTCCATGCACGAATCGACCGTGAGCCGGGTCACCGCCAACAAATATATGGGCACGCCGCGCGGCCTGTTCGAACTGAAATACTTTTTCACTGCGGCGATCGCATCGAGCGAGGGAGGCGAAGCGCACTCCGCCGAGGCCGTGCGCCATCGCATCCGCGAACTGATCGCGGCCGAAGACCCGGAAAATGTGCTCTCAGACGATCGGATTGTGGAAATCTTGCGGGCTGACGGCATCGATATCGCGCGACGGACGGTCGCAAAATATCGCGAAACGCTGAACATTCCGTCCTCGGTGCAGCGCCGCCGTCAGGCGGCGCGGGCTGCGATTTAGGGACGAGGGATCTTTAAACCGCGGCCGCAGCGCCGATATCCGTCTTGTCCCCTGGCGGGCGCGTCAGACTGCGCCTGCCCAAACCTTGAGAGGCGCCTATGGAAATTCAGGTCTCCGGCAAGAACATGGATCTTGGCGCCTCGCTTCAGACTCATGTGAACGAGCGGCTCAAGGACGGAGTCACGAAGTATTTTGGGCGGGGCGCAGAAGCAGAGGTCATATTCGCAAAAGAGCGCTTCCAGGTCGCGTGCGAACTGACGACACGCCTCGCCTCGGGCGTGTTCCTTGCGGCCCATGGGGAAGGCGGCGACGCCTACAGCGCCTTTGAGGACGCCCTCGAAAAGCTCGAAAAGCGGGTGCGGCGCTACAAGCGGCGGCTGAAGAACCACCATGCCAATGGCAAGGAACTCCCCAGCGAGCAGGCGTCCTATTACCTCCTGAGACCGCTTGAGGAAGAGAAGGACGGCGAGGATGGCGAGACCGATGACCTGCAACCGGTGGTCGTCGCCGAAAGCCAGACCAGCCTAAAGGAGATGACGGTCGGCTCTGCCGTCATGCAGTTGGATCTTGCGGAAGCCCCGGTGATCGTGTTCAAGAACGCCGCCCATGGACGGCTGAACATCGTATACCGAAGGCGCGACGGACATATCGGCTGGATCGATCCTGCGTCCTGAAATCTCAAGAACGGACTAGAGACGTTGGCGCAACGCTGGGTTTAGGTGCTGCTTGATCGGCCTTGAAGAGCTTTTAACGTCGGATGCAGTCGTCGCCAGCATGAAGGCGCGCTGCAAGCGGGACGTGCTGGCCCAGCTAGCCGACAAGGCGGCCGAACTCACGGGCCTGGACGCCGAGGAGATTCGCAAGACGATCGCCGATCGCGAACAGCTCGGCTCAACCGGCGTTGGTCGCGGCGTTGCGATCCCTCACGGGAAAATCGAGGGACTTAACCGCCTGGTGGGCGTACTGGCGCGCCTCGACAAGGCCGTTCCCTTCGAGTCTGTCGACGATCAGCCTGTGGATCTCGTGTTCTTGATCCTCGCGCCGACCAGCGCGTCGGCGGCGCATCTGAAAGCCCTCGCCAAGGTCTCGCGACTGTTCAGGGACGATCATGCGCTCGCAGCCATGAGAGGCGCCAAATCGGCCGAGGCCATCCTCGCGATTGCGATCGACCCGGCGCGTCCGGACGCCGCCTGATTGCGGCGCGCGCCCTGGTGGAGGCCAAGCGACAGGCGTCAGTGAACGCTGACCGGATTCATTTCGTGCTGGCGCGCCGCCGCGAAGGCGAGGTCGCGATCGCCGACGAGCGCAATGCGCTCGCCATCCGCGGAATGCACCGAGTAAAGGGTGGTGTCGCCGGGGACGTCGATCACGATGCCGCCCGCTTCATCGATCAGTTCATCCTGCACGTCGCGGGCGAGGACCGTACGCACATAGACAAGCTTGCGCCCCCCGAGTTCGGCGAATTCACGCTCCGTCAAAAGCCGCTCCGGAGCGGTTTCGAGGTGAATCTGCTTGGGGCTGGCCATGGTCTTTGCGTCCTCCTTGCGCCTCCGGTCAGCTTCGCCGCGATTGGCTGACAAACCGTGAAGGCTAGGCTCTGGACGGAATCTAAGGCTATTTTATAACATTGCAATGTCCGGAACCGGACCCGGTTTAACCCTTGCCTCCAAGGATTTCCACAAACAGGCCGGGGTCGATATTTCCGCCCGACAGGACCACGCCGACAGTTTTGCCTTTCGCGTCAACGGCCCCGGTCAGCACGGCGGCAAGGGCCGCTGCGCCCCCGGGCTCGACCACGAGCTTCAGATATTTGAAGGCGAAGGCGATTGCGGCGCTCACATCTTCGTCAGTCACGGTCGCGCCCCCGCGGACGAGGCGGCGCATCACCGGCAGAGTGAGATCGCCGGGCGCCGGCGTCGCAATCGCGTCGCACAGGGTCTTTTTCGTCGAGTCGGCGCGCCGCTTCTCACCTGACACAAGGGACGCCCAGGTCTCGTCATAATGCTCGGGCTCGGCGATCCATGTCTCAGTCTTCGGCGACAGCGCCTCAAGGGCGAGCGCACAGCCGGCTGTCATGCCGCCGCCGCCGCAGGGAAGAACGAAGCGGTCGAACGCGGCGCCGAGCTCCTTCGCCTGGCGGACGGCCTCCGCTGCGAGCGTACCCTGCCCTTCGATGATGTCGACGTCGTCATAGGAAGGCGCGAGCGCCAGTCCGCGCTCGGCGGCGATCCGGCGACCGATCGCCTCGCGATCTTCCGTGTAGCGATCATAAGTCACGATCTCGGCCCCGTCCGCGCGCACGCGCTCGGCCTTGATGGCGGGGGCGTCCTTCGGCATCACGATGACGGCGGGGACGCCGAGCATACGGCCGGCGCGCGCGACGCCTTGCGCGTGATTGCCGGAAGACCAGGCGAGAACCCCGCGGCGGCGCTCCTCCGGAGAAAGCTGTGAGAGCCGGTTATAGGCCCCGCGAAACTTGAACGACCCGCAATGCTGGAGGGTTTCGGCCTTGAGGAGAACGCGCCCGCCTGTCAGCGCATTCAATTCGGCGTTCTCGAGCAGCGGCGTTGCGAGCGCACGGCCCTTCAGGCGCTCGGCGGCCGCCGCGATGCCGGTTACTGATGGAGTCTTCTCGGGCATACACGTCGCGCTGGATCAACTACGTCGGATGACACTTTTGAAGCGCTCCCGCGCGTTCGGCAAGCTTGCGCAACGGCTCGGGCACACCGCGCCGTTGCCTCCATGTCGCCGCCTAGTTAAGAGGAAACCCGGTCGTTAAAGGAAGAGTGCTTTGAGCAGTCGAGCGCAGATTACACGTCTTTGCGTGTTCATCGTCGTCATCGCGAGCGGACCCCTTGTCGGCGCGAAGCTCTTTGACCTGCTTGTACTGGTCGGCGCGTGGAGCGCCTCGCCGCCCGAGTCGCTTAGATTTCTTCCGTACGGAGACGCATGGCCAGTCGATACTGGCGACTTCTTCATTCCTGGATCGGCGGCGACGCTGCTTGCCTCTCTCCTCGCCACGATCGCGGGCTGGAGGACGCCATGGAGCTACCGGATCCTGCTGGTGTCCCCGCTGCTGATCATCGTGGCGACGCTGGTGCTGACCGTAACCGTCTTTTGGCCTCTCAATTCGTCATTATGGCATGCTTCGCAAGGAACCCCCGGAGCTGTGCAGGACGCGAGTGAAATCGTCGCAATGGTCCGGATGTGGGTTTCGCTGGACTGGGTGCGGGTCGCTCTCGCATCGATCAGCTTCCTCGCGTCTGTGCGCGCACTAAGCCTTCCCTATCCAGCTGAGAACGCTTCGAAAGATCCAGCGGCCATTCGGATCCTTGTCATCGTCGCCGCGCTCTCGATCCTTGCCTTCGCCGCCTATTTCCTCATCCGGGGCCTCACGCCGGGCGGTTTGTGAGGCGCCGGTCCGGCGGCCTCATGCAGGCCGCGACGCCTCACCGACGATGTAGCGATAGGCGATGGCCGCCGGCACGGCGCCGATGACGAATCCGAACAATGTATAGCCGTAATAGGCGAGGACGCTGAGCGCAAAGCCCGGATGGCCCGGCGTCAGGCGGTCGACATAGCCCTGCATGAACTGCTTCACCGCCGCGACGGCGGTCTGCGGATCGTTCTCCGCCCCCTGCAGGGCGGAGAACAGGGCGAGGAACGACGACCAGTTGAGCGCGACGATCACGCCCACGACCGGCAGGACGATCAGCCCAAAGAGGATATAGTAAAGCAGCAGCCGGAGCGAATTTCCCTTAGTCTTGTACCAGGAAACGGGAAGGCCGATGCGGCGTTCGGCGACCGCCGCCGGCAGCGAAAGCGACAGGCGCAGCTGCAGCCACAGCACAAAAAGCGTATAGGCGAGCGCGAGGAGGCTCTCGATGACATCGCCGACCTGGGGGCCCGCGGCCCGGCCTGCGAGCGACAGGGCCGCGATCCCGAGATTGGCGACGATGTCGACCAGCATCAGCAGGATCGTCAGCATGATGAAAGTGCCGAGCACGATGAACTCGGCGCGGCCGAACTGAAAATAGAAGGGCAGCCGCAGCTTCTCGCCGAGGAGGACGTGGCGCATGGCGCCCAAAT
>CAYTVQ010000091.1:0-9583 GCA_964441615.1 uncultured Caulobacterales bacterium
AGCGCGCGGCGCGCGAGGCCGAGCGCGGCGGCGCCGACCGTCGACCGGAAGATGTCGAGCACGGAGAGCGCAATCTTGAAGCCCTGTCCCTTATCGCCGAGGCGGTTCGCCGCCGGAACAGCGCAGCCTTCGAATTTGAGGCGCGCCAGCGGATGCGGGGCGATGACCTCGATGCGTTCGACGATGGATAGGCCGCGCGCGCCGGAATCGACGACGAAGGCCGACACGCCGCCGTCGCCGCGCGCGAACACCGTGTAGAAATCGGCGATACCGCCATTGGAAATCCAGGTTTTTTCGCCGTCGATCTCATAGCCGTCCGGGGCGGCGCGCCACAACGTCGCCAGCGCCGCGGCGTCGGAGCCCGCATTTTCCTCCGACAGCGCGAAGGCGGCGATCTTCTCGCCGCGCGCGACGGCGGGAAGGTACGCCTCCTTCAATGCGCGCGAGCCAAAGAGGCTGATGGCGCCCGAGCCGAGGCCCTGCATGGCGAAGGCGAAATCGGCCAGGCCCGAATGGCGCGCCAGCGTCTCGCGGATGAGGCAGAGCGCCCGCACGTCGAGATCCTCGAAATGTCCTCCGTAGGCGGCGGGAACGCAGTAGCGGAGGAGTCCGGCGCGCCCCAGCGCTTTGACGAGCGCGCGGCAGACGCCATCGACATCGTCATGCGCATTGGAAAGAAGAGGAGTGATTTCGTCGGCGGCCCATTGATCGACGTCGCGCGCCAGCATTCGATGATGCGTCTCGAAAAACGGCCAGTCGAGATAGGTCGCGTCCGCCATCAGTCGCCCTCGAAGACAGGCTTCTCCTTGGCGACGAATGCCTTGTAGGCGCGCATGAAATCATTGGTCTTCATGCAGATCGCCTGGGCCTGCGCCTCGGCCTCGATCGCGGTCGCAAGGCTCATGTCCCATTCCATGTTGAGCTGGTTCTTGGTGATCCCGTTGGCGAAGGCCGGGCCGGCGGCGAGCCGGCGCGCGGCCTCCATGGCGTGCGCGTCAAGATTGTCTGCCGGAACGACTTCGTTGAAATAGCCCCAGGCGAGGCCTTCCGCAGCCGAAAAGCTCCGGCCAAAGAACAAGAGCTCGCTCGCGCGTCCCTGGCCGATGAGGCGGGGGAGGATCGCACAGGCGCCCATGTCGCAGCCCGCAAGGCCGACGCGGTTGAAGAGAAAGGCGGTCTTGGCCTCCGGCGCGGCATAGCGCAGGTCGGAGGCCATGGCGATGATCGCGCCGGCGCCGACGCTGACGCCGTCTACGGCGGCGATGATGGGTTGCGGGCAGGCGCGCATGGCCTTCACGAGATCCCCGGTCATGCGCGTGAAATCAAGGAGCTCTGGCATCGACATTTTCGTCAGCGGGCCGATGATGTCGTGAACGTCTCCGCCCGAGCAGAAATTGCCGCCATTGCTGGCGAAGACCACGGCCCTGACCTTTTTCGCATGGACAAGGTCCCTGAAGAGGTCGCGCAGCTCGGCATAGCTCTCGAAGGTCAGGGGGTTCTTGCGCTCGGGGCGCGCGAGCGCCAGGCGCGCAATCCCGCCCTCAAACGCGAAGTCGAAATGTTTCGGCTTGAAGGATTGCGGATTCAAGGAGTCGTCCTTTCGGTTCAGGCGCGGACGGGCGGTCGGACATAGAGCCCCGCCACATAGATCGCGGCGAGGAGCCCCCATCCGCAAATGATGGCGATAGGCGCTGCATTCAGCCCGAAGGCGGGAAGGGCGAGAAAGAGCGCAGCGAGATTGAGGAACGCAGACACCGACTGGCCGAACAGCGCAAACCCTGCGCCGCCGGCGGAGACGACCGCGGCTTCGAGCACGACCGACGCGACACGGACCAGTTGCGCCAGCGCCATCAGCGCAATGAGGCTGGCGGCCGGGGCGAATTCCGGGCCGCCGAGAATGCGCGCCAGCGGCTCCCGCCAGAGCGCAAAAAGGAGGACGATCGGCGCTGCGACGAGGACCCCGGTCAGCGCCGAACGCAGCGCCACCTTGCGCATGCGCTTGTCCTTGCCGGCGGCGGAAATGCGCGACAGTTCCGGGAAGGTCGCCTGATAGAGCATGCTCGCCGGATGGGCGATGAGGTTCGAAGCGTTGACGGCGAGCTGGAGAAATCCGGATGCGGCGCTGCCGAGCACGGCGCCGACGATCAGAACGGGAAGGTTCGTGCGCGCGAGATCGACCGTGCTCGAAAGATTGGTTTTCACCATGAAGGGGAGCCAGTCGCGGTCGGGGCGTAGGGGCGGATCGCGGCGAAGCGAGGGCACGAGCGCGCGCGCTTTCAGCTCGCGCCACCCGAGGATCCAGAGGCTGGCCCCGTCGAGAACCGCGCTCAAGATCCAGACAAGCAGGAATCCTGAAAGTCCGCCGCCCAGCGCCCACAGCACAATGGCGCCGACAAAGCGCGTCACGGGCATGATCGAGAGCTGCCAGCCGAGCATCTTGAAGCGGTCGAAGAGGCGCAGGACGCCGGTCGGCGTCGCGGCGACAAGAAACGGAACGGTCGCACAATAAGCGTAGACCCACGGCATGGCCTCGATCGGCCACTCCATCTGGCGGGCGACCGGCCCGACGAGCAGGAGGGCCGCGGCGACGCTGAAAAGCGCGCTGAGGAGATCGAGGCGCACCGTGTAGCGGATGAGAGATTTGAAGCGCGCCGAGTCTCCCGCCTCAATCATCGGCGCGCCAAAGCGGATCACCGCCTGCCACGACTGAAAGCGCGCGACGCCGGCGACAACCATGGCGTAGGCGTGCGCCAGCACGAGGAAGCCCATCTCGGTCGGCCCAAGGCTTCTCGCCGCAATGGCGATATAGGCAAGGCTCAAGACCCCGCCGAGGGCCTTGCCGCTCATCAGGGCGCCGGCGTTGCGGAAAATCCGGTTCGCGGACTGCCGGGCGGTCGGCTGCGCTTGCGATGCGAAGGTCGAATTGGTCAGAAACGCCCCATAGTCAATGGACTAGGCCCTCTATCCTCTTTATAAACGGGGCGGGAGTGCGGCGCACGCGCTTTTGCTGCGAGCGACGCCCCCATGAAAGCAAATAACGCCGCCCAAGCGGCTTTGAGGGGTCTGTCGGGAGTTATAGCGATGCGGGCGATCGTGCTGAGCGCTGGCCAGGGATCCCGGCTGCTGCCCCTCACCTTCGACCGCCCGAAATGCCTGCTCCCCGTCGGCTCGCGGACCGTTCTGCAATGGCAGCTTGAAGCGCTCAGCCAGTCGCGCGGGATCGACGAAATCGTCGTCGTGACCGGCTTCAAGGCGGATATGGTGGACCAGGCGCTGGCGGATATGGGTCCGCTCGCGCAGCCTGTGCGCACCCTGTTTAATCCCTTCTACAAGGTCGCCGACAATCTCGCCTCCTGCTGGATGGCGCGCACGTTCATGGATGACGATTTTCTCATCGTGAACGGCGACTCGCTGTTCGAGGTTGCGGTGCTCTCCCGCATCATCGAGGGCGCATCGGCGCCGATCAATCTGACGGTCAACCGCAAAGCCGACTACGACAGCGACGACATGAAGGTGACGCTCGAGGGCGATCTGGTGCGCGCCGTCGGCAAGACGCTGATGCCGTCGGAGACGCATGCCGAGTCGATCGGGCTTGTCCTTTTCCGCGGCGAAGGGGCAAAGCGCTTCAGGAGCGTCGTCGATCAGAGCATGCATGAAGAATGGGGCGTCGGGGCCTGGTACCTTCAGGTCATCGACCGGCTTGCAAAGGATGGCATTGTCGGCGCGACCGACATCGGCCCGCTCGAATGGGGCGAGATCGACTTTCCGTCCGATCTAGAGGCCGTTTCTCGCCTCGCCGCGGGCTGGGAGAAGCTGCGCATCGTCGCCTAAGCGGCGACCCCTCCGGCGAGTCACCGCCTTTTCATTGAAAGAATCGACGCCGCCGCCATCCCCATGCAGGCGGCGCGGCGGCGAAGTTCCTTACCCGGCATTCCGCCTCAAGGCCGCCCGGGTCCGTAGCTGCGGAATTCGCCGCTTTCCCACCAGGTGTCGCCATATTGCGGATCGACATAATAGTAGCGCCCGGCGGCGCTGTCGTAGCGGCGGTCGTTGTGGCGTTTGGAGCGGCCGAAGCAGTCGTCGGCGCGCGCGCAGCCGATGACCGCGCCGGCGACCGCGCCGACGGCGGCGCCATAGATCGCGCCCTTGCCGGGGCGTCCGGCGATGACTTCGCCGGCGACCGCGCCGGCTGCAGCGCCCGCGGCGGCGCCATAGATCGCGTTCTTCTCGGCGGTGCGCGATTCGGTGCAGCCGATCAGCAGGACGGGAGAAAGAAATGCGGCGATCAGAATTGGGCGCATGCGCGTCTCCTTTGAACGTTTGAACAGGCGGCCGTCGGGCGGCCCTGCCTTGGGTCGCAGAAGACGAAGCCCGCGACAAGCGCGGGCTTCATCACTTTTGCGGAGCGGCGATCAGTACCGGCGCGGCGGCTTCTTGTTCCCGTAGCGGCGGAAGGAGCCGTCTTCCCAATAAGTGTCCCCGTAATACGGGTCTTCGTAGTAATAGCGGTCGTCATAGCGATCATAGTAACGACTGCCATGGTCGCGCGCGCGCCCGAAACAGGTGCCGGCGCGCGAGCATCCCTCATAGGCGCCGATGGCGGCGCCGATGAGCGCGCCATAGGCCGCCCCCTTGCCGGGACGCCCCGCAAAGATTTCGCCGGCGACCGCGCCGCCAGCCGCGCCGATCGCGGCGCCGTAGAGCGCGCCTTCACCGGTCGATTCGCATCCTGCCGCCAGAAGGGCGAGCGAGGCTGCGCCGATCATCATCAGTTTCATACCCATCTCCTTCGACGCCGGGACTGGTTTCACGACAGCTCTCTTTTTCGCCCCTGGCCGTCCTTGCCTGATGCGCGGAGCTTTCCCGGCGGAAAAGGCGAGAATGGGGCGGGGGTGAGGCCGAAACGGGATGCCGGGCGCAAGGTGCGCCTTCGCATTGACAATTTGCACCGTCCGTTCCCAAACCGGTCCTCCAACGGGAGAAATCGCCATGCCCGCGAAAACCGGACGCGCCATCTATCTCAAGGCCTATCCGCAGGGACTGCCTGCGAAGGAACAGTTCGTGACGCGCAACTACGAAGCGCCGGCGCCGAAAGAGGGCGAGGTGCAGATGCGCATCGTCTGGATGTCGGTCGATCCTTACATGCGCGGGCGCATGCGGCCCGACATCAAGAGCTATATTCCGCCATTCTCGCTGGATGAGCCGCTGGATGGCGGCGCAGTCGGACAGGTGATCGAGTCGCGCCATCCGAATTTTTCGCCCGGCGACTATGCGGTCGGCTTCCAGGGCGGCTGGCGCGAATATGCAACCGTCGCCGGGGCCGGCCTACAGAAGGTCGATCCTGGCATGGCGCCGCTCTCGGCCTATCTCGGCGTCCTCGGCATGCCCGGCTTCACCGCCTGGGCGGGGCTCAATGAAATCATCAAGCCGAAAGCGGGCGAGACGGTGTTCGTTTCGGGCGCGGCCGGCGCGGTGGGCTCGCTCGTCTGCCAGCTTGCGAAGCTCAAGGGCTGCCGCGTCATCGCTTCGGCCGGCTCAAAGGAGAAATGCGACTGGCTGACGCGCGAGGGCGGGGCCGATGTCGCGCTCAATTATCGTGAATACAGAAACGCCGCGGAGCTGACGAAAGCGCTCGCCGCTGCGGCGCCCAAGGGCATTGACGGCTATTTCGAGAATGTCGGCGGCATGCATCTTGAAGCCGCGCTCAACTGCATCGCGCTCGGCGGGCGCATCGCGCTCTGCGGCATGATCGCCATGTATAACGACACGGCGCCGGAACCGGGGCCGCCCAACCTCATCAACATGATCGGCCGTGGCGTGATGGCGCAGGGCTTCATCATCTCGAACTATCTGCCGCTGGCGCCGAAATTCGCCTTCGAGGTCGCGCCCCTGCTCGCGCAGGGCAAGATCAAATTCCGCGAGTCGGTTTACGAAGGTCTCGACAAGGCGCCCGACGCCTTCATCGGCCTCTTCAAGGGCGAGAATTTCGGCAAGGCCGTGGTGCGCGTCGGCCCGGATAAAGCGTAGGCGCCGGCCGGTCGTCCGTGGACGACCGGCCGTATACGGATCACCAGATGCGCACGCGCGCTTCCGGCGCGAGATAGAGATCGTCCTCGGGCGTGACGCCGAAGGCCTCGTACCAGGCGTCGAGATTGCGCACGACGCCGTTGATGCGGTAATAGGGCGGGCTGTGCGGATCGGTGGCGAGCCGCTGGCGCTGCTCGTCCTCGCGATATTTGCCGCGCCACACCTGCGCCCAGGCGAGGAAGAAGCGCTGGTCGCCGGTCAGGCCGTCGATCACCGGCGCCTCGCCGCCGCAGCACTCGTCGAGATAGCGGTGATAGGCGGCGTAGGCCATCTGAAGCCCGCCGAGATCGCCGATGTTCTCGCCCATGGTGAGCTTGCCGTTGATCGAGGCGTCGGGCAGCGGCCTGTAGCTGTCATATTGCGCGCCGAGCGCGTCCGCCTTCTGCTGGAAGGCGTCGTTGGACGCCTTCGTCCACCAGTCGCGGATGCGGCCCTTTTCGTCGAAGCGCCGGCCCTGATCGTCGAAGCCGTGGCCGATCTCGTGGCCGATCACCGCGCCGATGGCGCCGTAATTGACCGCTGGATCAGCAGCGAGATCGAAGAAGGGCGGCTGCAGGATGCCGGCCGGGAAGGTGATCTGGTTCATCAGCGGATTGTAGGAGGCGTTGACCGTCTGGGGCGGATAGTCCCAGCGCTCGCGATCGACGGGGCCGCCGAGGCGCGAGACCTGGTCGCGCCACTGGAAATCAACGAGGTTGATGGCGTTCTGCAGCAGGTCGTCGCCGATCTCGAGCGAGGAATAATCGGTCCACTTGGTCGTGTAGCCGATGCGCGGTTCGAAGGTGGCGAGCTTGGCGAGCGCCTGGGTTCGCGTCTCTTCGTCCATCCAGGCATTCGCCTTCAGGCGCTCCTCGAACGCCGCGACCAGATTCTTCACGAGCGCGTCCATCGCCGCCTTGTTCTGCGGCGGGAAGTGGCGATCGACATAGATCTTGCCGACCGCCTCGCCGAGATTGGCGTCGATCTCGTTGACGCCGCGCTTCCAGCGCTCGCGCTGCTCGGGAACCCCGCGCAGCGTCTTGCCGTAGAACTCGAAATTGGCGCGGTCGAAATCGGTCGAAAGATACTGGGCGTGGCCGCGGATGAAATGGAAGGCGAGCCAGTCCTTGATCAGGCCCATATCGGCCTTGGCGAAAATCTCGGCCTCCTTGTCGACCGCCGTCGTCTGCGCGACGAGGATCACGGGCGCCGCCGAGAGCTGCAACTCGCTCATGATGAGGGACCAGTTCATTTCCGGCGCCAGCGCCTGAAGCTGATCGAGGCTCATCGGATTGTAGATCTTCTGGATGTCGCGGCTGTCCTCCTGGCTCCAGTGGACCTCGGCGATCTTCGTCTCGAGCGCGAGGATCGCATCCGCCTTGGCGGCGCCGTCGGCGATGCCGGCCAGCGTCAGCATCTTCGCGATATAATCTTTATACGCCGCGCGGTACTGCGCGAACTTGTCCTCGCGCTTGAGGTAATAGTCGCGGTCGGGAAGACCGATGCCGCTCTGGCCGACAAAGGCGATGTAGCGCGTCGTGTCGGCGGGGTCGGGCAGGATGCCGATTCCCATCGGCCCCGTGCCGTGGAGATTGGCTTTCGCATAGGCGCGCATCAGGTCGTCTTTGGACTGAATGGCGTAGATGCGGTCGAGATGCGGCGTCAGAGGCGCCGCGCCCAACTGATCGAGCTTGCCCGTATCCATGAAGGTCTTGAAGAAACCGCCGACCTTCTGCTCCAGCGATCCCGGCGCCGATTTCTTCGCGGCCAGCTCCTCGATGATCGCCTTGACGTCGGCTTCGGCGTCGAGACGCAGCTTGGTGAAGGAAACGAAACCCGGGAGGTCCGCCGGAATCTCGAAAGTGTCGAGCCACTTGCCGTTGGCGTAGCGCGCGAAGTCGTCGCCGGGCTTCGTCGCGGGATCGCCCTGCGTGGTGTCGACGCCCCAGCTGCCATATTCCGCCTTCGGCGCCGGCGTTTCCACCTTGGCGGCGTCGGTCGCCTCTTTCTTGCCGCAGGACGCGACGAGCCCCGTCGAGGCGAGCGCGATCAGCGCAACGCCGAGTTTGAGACCATTCTTCATCATCTTGTCACCTTGAACCCCTCGCGCGCCCCGCGCGCCAAGCGGGCAACCTAGCCGGGCTGGCGGCCGGACGCCAAACCGTTTGTCGCAAAGGGCGGGCGGTCTGACGACCGGCGGGTCCTGTCGTCAAACGATCCTCAAGGCCCGCCCGACGCGCGCGAACGCCGCGACGGCCGTATCGACATCCGCGTCGGAATGGCCTGCGCACATTTGCGTCCGGATGCGCGCCTGGCCCCTGGGCACCACCGGGAATGAGAAGCCGGTCACATAGACGCCCTCGTCCATGAGCGCGGCGGCCATGTCCTGCGCGAGGCGGGCGTCGCCCAGCATTACGGGGATGATCGGATGCTCGCCGGGCAGGAGCCTCAATCCCGCCGCCGCCATGCCCGCGCGAAAGCGCTCGGCGTTGCGGAAGAGCTGCGCGCGCAGCGCGTCGCCGCGCTCGACGATCTCCAGCGTCTTCAGCGTCGCGCCGAGGAGGGCAGGGGTCAGCGCATTGGAGAAGAGATAGGGTCGCGCGCGGTTGCGCAGGAGCTTCACAACGTTCCTCGAGGCGCAGATATAGCCGCCCATGCCGCCGCCGAGCGCCTTTCCGAGCGTGCCGGTGAGAATGTCGATCTTGCCCTCGACGCCGCAATGGGCCGGCGTGCCGCGGCCCTTCGGGCCCATGAACCCAGTCGCGTGGCAGTCATCGACCATGGTCAAAGCGCCGTAACGCTCCGCGAGCTGAACGATGTCCTTGAGCTTCGCGATATAGCCGTCCATGGAGAAGACGCCGTCGGTGACGATGAGTTTCGTTCGCGCGCCGTCCGCATCCGCCTGCTTCAGCTGCGCTTCGAGGTCGTTCATGTCGGAATTGGCGAAGCGATAGCGCTTCGCCTTTGAAAGCCTGACGCCGTCGATGATCGAGGCGTGATTGAGCGAGTCGGAAATGATCGCGTCTTCCGCCTCGAGCAGCGGCTCGAAGACCCCGCCATTGGCGTCGAAACAGGCCGCGAAGAGGATCGCGTCGTCATAACCGAGATATTTCGCGATCGCCTGCTCGACGCGGACATGAAGGTCGGTCGTGCCGCAGATGAAGCGCACGGAGGCCATGCCGAAGCCATAGGCATCCATGGTTTCCTGCGCGGCGCGCACGATCTCGGGATGATCGGCGAGCCCCAGATAGTTGTTGGCGCAGAAATTGAGGACGCGGGTCTTCGCGCCCTTGTGCATGACGTCGATCGAGGGACCCTGAGGCCCCAGGATCTGGCGCTCGACCTTTTCGAGCCCCTGGTCCCGAATGTCGGCGAGGGTCTTTTCGATGCGGGCGTGGAATTGAGCGCGGGCGTTCATGGAGTCTCCCTGTTCTTGTCGCGAATGCGACTTAGAAGCGTTCGCAACTAGTCATATTCCGCCTACAAATTAACCATGGGAGCCCAGCAACCCGGCAAC
>CAYTVQ010000092.1:0-9505 GCA_964441615.1 uncultured Caulobacterales bacterium
GATCGACTTCGTAAAGCCGACGATGCCGTGCTTGGCGGCGACATAGGCGGATTTGAAAGGCGAGGCGACGAGCCCATGCGCGGAGGCGATGTTGATGATGCGGCCGAATTTGCGCGCCTTCATTCCGGCGAAGACGGCCTTGGTCGCGTGGAACGCCGCCGAGAGATTGATGGCGATGATGGCGTTCCACTTCTCGTCCGGAAAATCTTCGACCGGGGCCACATGCTGGATGCCGGCATTGTTGACGAGGACGTCCACAGGGCCGATCCGCCGCTCCGCCGCCGCGACGAGGGCCCTGATCTCGTCCGGTTTCGTCATGTCGGCGCCGTCGTAGAGAACCTTGACGCCATACTTGTCTTCAAGGCTGGCGCGGATGGCCTCGATCTCGTCCCTGTCCCCAAAACCGTTGAGCATGAGGTTCAGCCCCTGCGCGGCGAAGGACGTCGCGACGCCAAGGCCGATGCCGCTGGTCGATCCGGTGACGATGGCGGTGAGGGGCATGCGCATCTCCTGAACTTGGGGCGCTGCGTCATTAACAAGGAACGCCGCGCCGCGCACCTAGCTTCGGTCCGCCAGGAGGTGTATTTTCGGAGGGCATGCAACGAGGGAGAGGCTGATGCGGTTCCCGCTCGCGGTTCTTGCGGCGTTCGTTGCGTTTCCGACTTTCGCGCAGATGTCGGTGACGACCTTCGGCGCGACCGACGCCGTGCTCTGCTTTCAGAATGCAGCGGAGGATTCCTCGCGCGATTCTGCGCCCTGCGACGCGGCGTTGAGAACGCCGCTCACCACCGACGACCGCAAGAAGACCTTTGTCAATCGCGGCATCATCCGCAATCGCGAGGGGCGGCTGATGGACGCGATGGAGGACTTCAACGCGGCGCTGGCGATCGATGGCGGTCTCGCCGAAGCGTTCCTGAACCGCGGCAACTCTTATTATCTCGGCGGACGCTATGAGCAGTCGATCTCCGACTATGAGGAGTCGCTAAGGCTCGGCGTACGCAAACCGTGGGCGGCCTGGTACAATATCGGCCTTGCAAAGGACGCCCTTAAAGACGCGCCGGGCGCGCGCGAGGCCTATCAGAAGGCGCTCGAGATCAATCCGGATTTCTATCAGGCCCGCCAGAAGCTCGAACGTCAGTAGGTCAATCCGCAAACCACGCGCCGTGAAAGCCGAAGGGCACGCGCTGCGGCAGGGCCACGCGCGCGACCGGACCTTTTTCGGGCGCCTTCGCATCAAGCACGACGAAGTCGCTGGCCTTGCGCGCCGCGTCGTAGACGAAGCTCAGGAGATAGCCTTCGTCTTCGCCCTTTCCGGCGGCGGCGAAGACCGGCTCCCCCGGGAAGCATCCCCTGCCAAACTCCGCTGACGAGATGGAACTGCGGTCGAGATCGAATTTCACGATCCGTGTGCCGAGCTTGAATCCGGCCTCGTCGTCGGCATGGGTCGTGACGGCGTATCCATAGCGGTTCTTGAAGCCGGCTTTTGCGTCGGCGACGCGCGGAAATTCGATCGGATCGTCGAAGAGCGTTTCGCCCTTTGCGCGCCCGCTCTTCAGGTCGAGACGGAAGCGGTGGAGCCGGGCCGGTTCGTCGAAGCCCTTGACCCACATTTTTTCGTAGCGCGCGACGTCGAGCACGACGGCGTCGTCCTCGTTCCAGGCATTGAGCGGGTGGAAGACGTAGCAGGAGGGAATCGAAAACCATTGGAGGTCTTTCGCGCTTCCGGCGCGCGGCATGACGCCGAGCCGCGCCGGATAATCATCCGACCAGCGATAGGGCATGCCGCCCGCCATCGCCTGCTGAAGATCGAAGACGATGGGGAGGTCCATGAACACGACTTTCGTCCGGGTCGCGCAAAAATCATGGATCATGGTCGGCGCGCCGACCGGAATTTCCTCTGACTGGACGAGCTGTCCCGCGGCGTCGAAGCGGTGATAGGTGAGGAAGGGCGGGGCGAACCCGTAGCCGAACGCGAGCATCTCGCCGGTTTCGGGACAGATCTTCGGATGCGCGGTGAGCGCGGTCTTGAGCCTGCCGGAGAAGTCCGTCACGCCGATGGTCGCGAGATCTTGCGTCACTTCATAGGGGAAATGCGCCTCCTCCAGCGCGAAGATGCGCCCCGCATGGCGCACAATGCTGGTGTTCGCCGTAGACGCCGTCTTGTCCATGAAGATCGAGGGATCGCGCGGCAGAATGTTCTCTCTACGGAGTTTGGTTTCGACATAGCGGTTGCGATACCAGCGCGCCTGCCCCTCTCTATGCGAAGGCCGTGCAGCATGCCGTCGCCCAGAAACCAGTGCGGAGATTCCGCCCGAGCCGGATTGGGGCCTGTGCGCATGTAGACCCCGGCGAGCTCGGGAGGGAGCGCGCCCTCGACAGGAAGATCGAACGCTTCGATCTCCCGATCGACCGGCGCGAAATTGCCTTCGAGCCACCAGGACTTGCGCGCCGCGCCGTCAGCCATGCCGCTCTCCATTGTTGTCGCGGAACCCTAGGCCTCGACCGAAGCTGGCGCTAGGCGGATCTGCACTCGGCGCAGCTGGCGATGACCGCCGCGTAATGCGATAGCGAGGGCGCTTCTCCGATCGCCCAGCGCGGGCCGACGCCCGCCGCGAGACGCACGGCATCTTCAACGATGGCGGCCTGCTGCTCGAAACCGTAGTCGGCGAATACCGAGCCGGCGCCGAGCGCATAGCGGTAGCGGCGGTCGAGGAGCAGTTCGAGGCCGCTGCGTTTCAGGAATCGGTACTGCCACACATGAACAAGCTCGTGCGCGAGGTGTGCGCGCTCGACGATGCTCGTCGCCTCGGCTGGCGCCTTCGCCCAGTAGATCGAGGCGCCGCGCACCACGGTCTGCCTCAAAGCAGCGGCGACCGGGTTGTGAAACCGCCGGACGATCCGCACGCCTTTGAGATCGATCGAACGCGCCATTTCTCGCGGGAGAAGCATTTCCTCCGACACGGTAAGCGGTCGCCACGCCGAACTCCCGAAACTGTTAACCAAACCTCCTAAAATTTTAACACGATCGCAGGCCGCCCCCCTTAAGATGGGGCTCCTGGAGGAAGAATGGAAAAGACCATGATGACCTCGGCGATCGATCTCGCTCATCTCGACCTCTATGTGTGCGGCGACCGCGCGCTGCTCGACGAAATTCTCACCATCTTCGAGGAGCAGGCCGAGATGTGGGTGTCGCGCCTCGACCCCGCCTTGCCGGATGAGCCCTGGCGAAACGCCGCCCACGCCCTCAAGGGTGCTTCGCGCGGCGTCGGCGCCTGGGCGATCGGGGATTTGTGCGAACATGCCGAAAGGCTGGTCGGCGCGGTCTCCAACAAGCTCGGCGCGCGCAAGACGTTTCTGACTGAACTCAAGGCCTGCCTCGAAGAGGCGGTTGAAGACGCGCAGCGCATCAGGCGCGCGGCCTGAGCAGGGCGTTCCCGGCCGACCTCACGACGGATCTGGAACCTCGTCGGCTGGCGGCGGCCCGTCCGGCCCGGAAGCAGCGGCGGGCGCTTCGTGCTCCGCCGGATCCGATAGCTCGAGCGGCTGGTTCATCGTTTCGTCGGTTCCGTCAGGCGCAGGCTCGTCGCTGGAAGCCGCTTTCTCTTTCTTCTTCTTTTCTTTCTTCTTGAGCCCAGCATCGGCCGGAGCGTCGTTGTCATTGGCGGCGAGGCCGTAACGGGGCGCCAGCACGCCATCGGCCTCCAGCATCGCGGGCACGCCGTCGGCCCCGACGAGATGGGCCGCGCCGACAGCGATCAGCTTTCTGCCGGGACTATCCAGCGCCTGCCGGATGCGCGCCGTCCAGGCCTTGTTCCGATCGACGACCAGGACCTTGTAGACCTCGGGCGTCTCCTCGCGCATCGTCTGGTTCATGAGCGCGTCAATGGCGTCCGCATCGCCCGCCTTCCACGCGATGAATAGCTTGTCGAATTCCTCTGTCTGCTTCTCCCAGTCGCGCACGGTGAGCGTCAGCAGCGATTTTTCAACGTCGGGCTGCAGCTTCGTGAAGAAGCCGAGCTGCTCGGGCACCGACTCAAGAAATACGAAATTGCGGCCGCGCGCGCGGCCTTCGCTGAGCAGCCTGTTCTCAAGGCCCGCGCTCGGATCAAAGCCCTTGGATTTGATGAGTTCGACGCTGAGGACGAGGAATGCCTGCCAGGGGCGCATCACATCGACCGCGGCAAATGGCACGTCCAGGGAAGTCGCGATGCCCTCGAGTCTGGTCGCATCGTCCGCTTCAAGAAGAGTCGAGAGCTTGGCGCCCTTCTTCAGAAACCCTTCTGTCTTCAGGATGCGCAAGGTCTCGGCCTGCGCCGAGGGCGTATCGACCTCGGCCTCGAACCAGATCTCGTCTGCGGCGTCGATCGCCCGGCCGAGTTCGGGCGAACGCCACTGCACATCGGGCGGGAGGATGTGGAACGTCCCGAGCAGGATGATCTCGGTGTCGTCATCGGCGATCCGCCACATGGGCGGGGTGGCGATATTGGCGGCCGCGGCGCCGGGCGCGTCCTTGGATTTTGACCTGCGCGGCGCCTTTTTCGGGGGCGCTTCCAACGCGGCGGGCTCATCGGCCAGCGCCGCCTCAGGTCCGGCGCCGGCTTCGGCCGGCGCGGCGGCAAGATAAAGGGCGGCGGCGACCGCCAGCGACCACAATCCCGAACGCAACCGCATCAGTTTCTCCTTCTGGTGCGGCGCGCGCGCCGCATCCATGGCGGATTTCTAGCAGATTTTGGCCGCCTCCAAAGGGAGGCGTCTCGCCAGCCCGCCCAAACGGGCGTAATCAGCAGGGCATGCTGAGACCCGCCGCTATCGGCTTTGTCTTCCTCGCCGCCTGCGCCAGCGCGCCGCCGGCCGCTCCAGGTCCAGAAGCCGTCCAGGGCTGCTGGATCGAGCGCCGCGCCGGCGGCGAGACGAGGACCATGCGCTGGTTTCCTGACGGCGGGGTCTGGCGCGGCGAGGCCGTGCTCGCGCGCGACAGCGGCGGGCGCAGCACGGAACTCCGGCTCGAGCGGCAGGGCGCCGGCTGGCGAATCTGTTCGGCCCGTTATGGCCGTTCGATTCAAAGCTCGTGCGCGCCGGCAGTGTTCGGCGCGGCGCCGCCGGCCGACGAGGACGCATGGTCGGAAATCTATGCGACCCCAGATCGCTTGAAGATGGTCGGGCGAATGCGGGGGGCCGCCCCCCGGACCATCATCGACGCCGCGCGCGACGGGTGCGACTGACGCATGGCTGCATCACGAACAAGAAAGCGCGCGCCCGCGGCGCTGAGCCAGCTCGGACGCCTGACGCCTGTGCCGGCCTCGCCGGATGACGCGTCGCTGGAGACCGTCGCCAATCCGCATCCCGATACGGATTATCTCATCCGCTTCACGGCGCCCGAATTCACCTCGCTCTGCCCGGTGACCGGACAGCCGGATTTCGCCCATCTCGTCATCGATTATGCGCCCGACAGGAAGATCGTCGAATCGAAATCGCTGAAGCTGTTCCTCGCATCGTTCCGCAATCACGGCGCGTTTCACGAGGATTGCACGATTGCGATCGCCAGGCGCATGGTCGGGGCCGCGAGGCCGAAATGGCTGCGCATCGGCGGCTACTGGTATCCGCGCGGCGGCATCCCGATCGACGTCTTCTGGCAGAGCGGCGCGCCGCCGAAGGGATTGTGGCTGCCGGAGCAGGGCGTGCCGGCCTATCGCGGCCGAGGCTAGGACGCTCCGAGCAACCCACTGGAGGGCTTATGAGACTCATCGCTCTGTCGCTGATGGCGCTTCTCGCCGCGCCGGCGTCCGCCGATCCGCTTGAGGGCAGGAAATCCGGCGCCGAAATCCTCGCCGCAACGACCGCCGAGGACTGGCGTCCGCTCGATCCCGAGAACACGCTCTACATAGAGCTTGCGAGCGGGCGCGTCATTGTCGCGCTCTCGACGGATCTTGGCCGTCCGCATGCGGAGCGCATGAAGGCGCTCGCGCGCGAGAAATTCTATGACGGATTGTCGTTCTATCGCGTCATTGATGGCTTCGTCGCGCAGGGCGGCGATCCTTTCGAGGCGCGGAAGACGGCGACCGGCGGCCCGATCGCCGCGCAGTTCGAGGAGACTGCCCCCGGCGTCAGCTTTCTTGGCCTTCCGGACAGGGACGGCTTTGCGCGCCAGGTGGGGTTTGTGAGCAGCCTTCCTGCAGGCTTCGACAAGAAAACCAAGACCTACTGGCATCTCCATTGTGCAGGCGCGATCGCACTCGGCCGCAATGACGAGAAGGATACTGCGTCTACGGAGTTTTATGTCGCGCTGCAGCCGCAGCGCTATCTCGACCGCAACATGACGGTCTTCGGGCGCGTCGTCGCGGGCATGGAAAAACTGCAGGCCCTCCGCCGCGTCGAGCCCCCCGAGGACGAGAAGGACGATATCGGAGAGAGGATCATCTCGATCCGCGTCGCCGCCGACGTGCCTGAGAAGGAGCGGACCCACCTGGAGATCCTGAGGAGCGACCGGCCCGTATTCGCCGAGTTCGCTGAGGCGCGCCGCAACCGGCCCGAAGCGTTCTTTTATTTCCGGCCCAATCATCTCGACGTCTGCCAGTTTCCGACGCCGGTCCGCCCCGTCGCCGCGAAATGATTGTCAAGACGCCTGCCATGATCGGCCCGTGGCGCGTGCATTCGGCGCGCCTCGCCTTCGACAATCCCTGGATCAGCATCATCGACCATAAGGTGTCGCATCCGGACGGTTCGCCAGGCGAATATGGCGTCGTGCGCTACAAGAACCGCGCGATCGGCGTGCTCCCGATTGATGATGAGGGTTGCACCTGGCTCGTCGGCCAGCACCGCTTTCCTCTGGATCGCTACAGCTGGGAATTGCCGGAAGGCGGAGGGGCGCTCGATGAAGCGCCGCTCGACGCTGCAAAACGCGAGCTCGAAGAGGAAGTCGGCCTTGTCGCCTCGACCTGGCTGCCGCTCGCGGAGATGGACATTTCGAATTCGGTCAGCGACGAGATCGCCGTCTGCTTCGTCGCGTGCGACCTCGCGCCGGGCCGGGCCGCGCCTGAGCCGTCTGAAGAGCTCGCGGTGCGCCGGCTCGCCTTTTCGGCGCTTCTTGACGAAATACAGGCCGGGAAGATCAGGGACAGCCTGACCATTCTCATGGCCCTGTCGGCCTATGTTCAGGCCTTGAAAGGCCGCCTGCCGGAGCGCATTTCTAGGCTTCTCCTGATGTGACGGAGCCCTCGCCATGACTGCGCCGCAAAAGATCGTGAAGTTGACCACGGACCAGACCTGGTCGCGCATGCGCGTCGAGGCGGCGACGGCGGCGGCGCAGGAGCCGGTGCTCGCGAGCTTTCTCCACGCGCATGTGCTTAACCATGCGAACTTCTCCGACGCGCTGTCCTATCGCCTCGCCGCCAAGCTCGCAGACGGCCAGATGAGCGCAATGCTCTGGCGCGACGTCTGCGCCGAGGCCTATCGCAGCGATCCGACGATCGTCGAGGCGGCGCTCGCCGATATTCTCGCCTGCTACGCGCGCGACCCGGCGACCTTCGAATATGTTCAGCCTTTCCTCTACTTCAAAGGCTACCTGTCGCTGCAGGCGCAGCGCGTCGCGCACTGGCTCTGGAAGAATGAGCGCCGGCCGCTCGCGCATTATCTGCAAAGCCGCATGTCGGAACTTCTGCAGGTCGATATCCATCCGGCGACGGTGATCGGCAGGGGCGTCTTCATCGACCACGCGACCGGCGTGGTCATCGGGGAGACCTGCGTCATCGAGGACGATGTGTCGATCCTCCAGAACGTGACGCTTGGCGGCACCGGCAAGGAGTGGGGCGACCGTCATCCGAAGATCCGGCGCGGCGCCCTCATCAGCGTCGGGGCCAAGGTGCTCGGCAATATCGAGATCGGCGAGGGGGCCAAGGTCGCCGCCGGCAGCGTCGTCCTCGAATCAGTAAAGGCTCATTGCACGGTTGCGGGCGTGCCCGCCAGACCGGTCGGCGAATGCGCGAGAATGGCCTCCGAGACCATGGATCAGGGGCTTTAGGCGTTCCGCCAGCAGAGGTGGGTGCTCCGCCCATTTTCGGGCGCAATTTTCGAGGAAGAGCCTGGGACGCCGGCGCGAAGACAGCCCCGGCTTCGGGTTGCAGGAAGGGCGCCATGAAGAGGATCACGGGAATTGCGGCCGCGCTGGCGGCAGCGGTGGGATTAGTTGCGTCGGCGCCGGCGAACGCCTCGCCGGGCGAGATCATCGACATCATCGTCGGAGAGGGCGATCTCCTCGACAAGCTGATCGCGCTTGACGCAGACGGCATCGCCGACATGCGCGACAGGATCGCCGAGGCGCGTATTGAAATCGAACGCGCCGCCGACGATGTGCGCCGCGCGCGCGAGGATGCGAGAGGAGGGCGCGGCAACCGCTTCGTCGCGCTCGCCCTGTCAGCGGTCGCCTCGGAAATGGACTCCGTGGTCGCCCGGGCTATCGATTCTGCTTACGCAGAAATTGACGACGCGGAGCGTCGTCTCGCCGACGCCGATGTCAGTCCGGACGAGCGCGACGAAACCCAGGGCGCCATCGACGGCCTTCGCGCAGATCTCGGCGACATTGAAGAGGCGCTCGCTCGCCTGATGGACGAGCTGAGGAACTAGGTCGTCTCGCCGTGATTGGGAATCACGGCGCCTGATCACGTTCTTGATTGTCGCGGCGTTCCTGCGCGAATCGCGCACGCCGCTCCTGGCGGGTCATCAGTTCGTGCGGGGGGTTTCCGGCGTCGAATGTTCCTGCACGATCCGCCACAGGCCGTCGAAACGCTTCATGACCAGCGTGAACGTCCCGACCTCGGTCACGCCCGCGCGGGCGATGCGATAACGGCCAGCGACCGTCGCGACGTCGTCCTCGACGAGATCGATGTCCAGATTGTCGAGCGCAAGCCGGCCCATCGTCGGGCCTTCGCCATAGTGCCCGCGAAGGTGGCCCATGGTCTCTTTCCAGCCCTTGAAGACCGTCCCGCTACGGATGAAACGGAGCTCCGGATCCTTCCAGTAGCCGCCCATGAAGGCGTCGAGATCGCCGTCATTCCAGGCGGCCGTCCGCGCCGCCAGCACGGCCCTGATGATGTCGTCAGCGGCGCGCGCCTTGGGGGCCGAGGGTAGCGCTCCTGCGGGTGCGCTCGGGGCTTGGTCGGCTTTGGCGATCGGCGCTGCAGCCGGGGCGGTGGCCGGGACCGCGGTCGGGGCTGCGGTCGGCGCCCCGGTCGGGGCGACCGGCGTCGGAGCCGCTTGCGTCGGGCCGAGGCGTTCCTCGGCGACGTCTTCATCGACCGCGTCGAGAGGCTTTGCGTCGGCGGCGGCGCCGACGAGGCGTCCGGCGGCTGGTCGGGGCGCGCGCACGCCGACGAGCGCCGACGCATTCGTCGGAGAGAGCGCGACCGGTCCGGCGCTCGCAAGCTTTGGACTTTCGATGTCGGCTTCGGGTTGACCCAGCGGCGGCTGCTCCAAAGTCTGGGCGGCCGCTTGATTGGTCGGGGCCGGATTT
>CAYTVQ010000093.1:0-9493 GCA_964441615.1 uncultured Caulobacterales bacterium
TCCTGGCGCGCGATGCGCGAGCCGGTCACGACGATTTCATCATCGCCGTCTTGAGCGAAAGCCGGCATGGCCGCGACTGCGGCGACGCCGGTCAGCATGGTCGAGCTCAGATACCGACCAAGCGCGATCTTCTTCGACATTAATTATCCCTCCGAAGGTTGTACCGGATGCCCGCCGCCCTACCCACTAGAGCGAGAACACTAGCTCCGCCCCCCGTCAAAAGGGCCTTGCCACGGCGCACCCGACGCCATCGTCGGACCCTATTGTCCGGAAAGTTCACAGGTCAACCAAGAAGGCCGCGGATTCCGGGCTTCTCAGCGCCTATGTGGCTATCTCGCCACAACAGCGTTAAGGGCTCATTCAGCTTGGTGAAGAGCGCGTTAAGAACGAGCGGTTATGGGCGCGAGATCGAAGGGGGCGGTCACCCTCGGCGTATTGGCGGCGAAGGGCTCGACGCCGTGCCACATATAGGACGGGAAGATGATGATCGCCCCCTCCTCGGGCCGGATCCAGCGTTCGGCCGGCAGGTTGAGACCCGCGACCCCGGAGGCGCCAAGCCGCAGGAATCCGGCTTTTTCCCCAGCCGTGATCTCAGGCGGGATCCGGACGTAATAGCTGGCGCTGATCCAGCCCCGCGGATGGAAATGATCCACATGGCCCCCGCCGGACCTGAGAATGACGGACCATGCGCCTTCGCATTCGAGGTCGAGGCTCTTGGCCGCCAGGAAGGGGTGATGCGGATCGTCGGGGAGCTCTTCGACATAGCGCCGCACGGTTGAAAGGAGCGCGCCCTTCAGCGCCTGGATGACCGGATGCGGCTCGTTCCACAGCCGGCCGACCGACTGGGTCCCGCCATAGAGCGTCTGGGCGATCGGGCGGGCGCTCTGGTTCTCGTGGAGGGGAAGGAGCGCCTGCATAAGGGCGTCGTTGAACGCGGCGATGCTGTCGAAGCCGGCGGGCGGTTCGATGAACATCTTCCGCGCGAAGCGATCATAGTCGTACCAGCGCCGGTAAGCCGGATCGCCGCTGGCGCGCATGGCGAGCGTCTTCAGCGCGATATGCCGCTGCAAATGCGCGCGCGGCGCGTCGCCCGCGAGCAGCAAGACCGCGTCGGCCGGACGCCCGGCCGCGAGCAGGCATTCGGCGTATTCGTGCCGCGCGTCGAAATCATCGGGCGCCTTTTCATGCGCGACGCGGGCGAGATCGGCGGCTTCGGCGCGCCGGTTCTGCAGGCGTCGCACGCGGGCAAGACGCGCGTGGCCCTGCGGATTCTCCGGCGCCTGCGCGATCAGCGCCGCCGCCGCCCTTTCCGATGCGGCGACGTCGCCGGTCATCAGCGTCAGTTCGGCTTTGAGGTCCAAAAGTTCGGGTGCGGAAGTTTCGGCGATGGCGCGGTCGAGCGCGGCGAAATGCCGGTCGGTCGCGCCGGTTTCCCACAACAGATTGACAAGATCGCGGTGCAGCGCCCCCGAGGCCGGCGCAATGCGCAAACCCTGAAGATAGGCCTCCTGCGACTCCTGATGGCGGCCCATCAGCCGCAAGGTGTTGGCGCGCTGGTGATGCGCCTCCAGTGAGTTCGGCGCAGCCGCGCAGGCGGCGTTGAGATCAGCGAGCGCCTCCTTTAGCGCGCCGCGCTCGCGCCGCAGGCGTCCGCGGTTGACGAGCGCGCCCGCTTGGTTCGGCTGGCGTGTGATCGCGTGCGAAAACGCGTCTTCGGCCTCGGCGGATCTTCCGGCGGCGCTGAGCGCCACGCCGAGATTATTCAGAAGGCGAACATTTTCTGGCTCGATCGCAAGCGCCTTCTCAGCGGCTGCGACCGCGCCGGCCGCATCGCCCTTGCGGCGCAGGGCCCCGGCAAGGCCCGACCAGCCATTGGCGAAGCGCGCATCGAATTTAAGGGCGCGCTCATAGGCGGCGACCGCCTCATCGAGGCGGCCGGCCGACGTCAGCGCATTTCCGAGATTGCCGAGCACCGCAGCCCGGTTCGGATGGAGCGCGGCCGCGCGCTCGAAGGCGGCGACAGCCTCGTCGGTGCGCGAGAGACCGCCAAGGGCGAGGGCCTCGATATGCGCAGCCTCTGCGTGGTCAGGCGCACGGCGCAGAACCTCGCGCGCGCCGGCGAGCGCCGCTTGTGGCCTGCCAGCCTGAAGGGCCGCGGCGGCGCGCTGCAGCTCGGCCAGAAACGGATCGGCCATGACGACCTTCAACCAACAATGCGCCGCGCTTGACGCTAGGGCGGAAGCCCTCTTTAGTCGCTGTTGCAAGTGGTCGCGGGGCGAAACATGAATCGCATGCTTCTTCTTTCCATCATCGCGCTGGGCGCTGCAGCGCCGGCCCGCGCCGCCTCGCCGGTCGACGAGGCGATCGACAGGGCGCTCGCCTGCCGCGGCGTCTCCGGCGATGCGGCGCGCCTCGCCTGTTTCGACGCGGCGGTCGCGGGGGTCGAGAACGCCAAGGCGCTTCGCGCCGCCGAGGCCGCCGCGAAGAAGGCTGCGAAGGAGCAGAAAAAGAAGGAGGACTTCGGTCTCAAGGGCGCCAATGTCGTCGTCATGGCCGACACCGAGGAGAATTTCGGCGGCGAAGCGGTTCCCGAAATCCGGGCGGCGCAGGAGGAGCGGCGCCTGAAATCCATTACGGCTGTCGCAACCACGATCAACATCAATTCGCTGAAACAGGCGACGCTCACCCTCGATAACGGGCAGATCTGGAAGCAGCTCGAATCGGATGATCAGACCCTGCCGCGCACCAGCGACGGCAAGTCCTATGGCGTGACCATCAAGCGCTCCGCCATGGGCAACTACATGGCGGTCATCGAGGACCTGCACCGCTCGATCCGGGTGACGCGCGTCAAGTGATGAGCGGCGAAGACCGGTATTTCGAAAGCGGCGGGCTTCGCCTGCATGGCCGGCTCTATCGCGGCGGCGGCCGGACGCCCGCGATCTGCATCCCGGGCCTCACCCGCAATGAGCGCGACTTCTCGGACTTCGCGCCCTGGCTCGCCGCCGGCGGGCGCGACGTCTTCGCTGTGTCGCTGCGCGGGCGCGGCCTGTCGGAGCGCGACCCGCAATATCTGAACTACCGGCCGGCGACCTATGTGGGCGACGTCCTCGCCGCGCTCGACAGTCTCGGATGGCCAAGAGCGGTTTTCGCGGGCACCTCCCTCGGCGGACTCGTCACCATGCTGACGAATGAGGCGGCCCCGGCGCGAGTCGCCGCCGCGGTCATCAACGATGTCGGGCCCGAACTCGCGCCCGAGGGCCTCGCCCGCATCGGCGGCTATGTCGGCGGCGACCTGCCCGAAGCGTCCTCGCTCGACGAGGCCGCGGCGCAGATCCGCGCCATCAACGAGATCGCCTTTCCCGGGAGAGACGCCGATTTCTGGCGACTTTTTGCAACGCGCACCTTTCGCCGCGCCGAGGACGGGCGCTTGGTTCTCGACTATGACCGGCTGATCGGCCGCGCGCTGTTCGAAGCCGAACCGCTCGGCGATCTCTGGCCGGTCTTCAGCAGGCTTGCCGGCAAACCGACCCTCGTCATACGCGGCGCGATCAGCGATCTGCTGACGCCGCCGATTCTCGAAAGGATGCACGCGGCCGTTCCGGACTTAAAAAGCGTCGATGTTCCAAACGTCGGTCATGCGCCGACGCTGTCCGAACCGGAAGCGGCGCGCGCCATCGCCGAACTCGTCGCAGCGCTCTGACCGAATTCGTTTGCGAACGAACCCCCCGCGCCCGACTGGGGGAGAGAAAGGGGGCGCGGGGAGCCTCGTCACAACAGGCGCCTGAGGGGGGAGACACAGACCGCACGTTGCCTTCCGGATGTGGCCTCCGGCCTCTGTTATTCAATAACGCTCAAGCAAGCGTGATGGCTGAAATCCTTAGGCTTTTTCAGCTCGTGGCGCGCCAAAACCGAGGCGGGCGAGGCATTCGGCCACGGCCTCGAATACAAGCAGCGTCGAGGCGTGGCGCTGCGGATAGGCGGCGACCGGCGCCAGCGCCGCGAGCTCGCTCCAGCGCGCGCCCGCTGGGGGCGGGCCGCCCTCCTTGAGCATTGCCCGCATGGCGTCGCGCAGCGCCAGGAGTTCCGCGGCGCCGGCGCCGGCGATGTTGCGGGCGAGAATCGAGGCGGAAGCCTGGCCCAGGGCGCAGGCGCGCGCCTCCATGCCGAAATCGGCGACGCGGTCGCCATCCATTTTGAGATCGACGACGACCTCCGAACCGCACACGCGACTGGCCTTCTTCGCGCTGGCGTCGGGCGCCTCGAGCCGCCGGGCGGGCGGAATGGCCCCAGCCGCCTTCAGGATCGCATCGCTGTAGATGTCGCCGAGCACGGGCGACGATATAGGCCGGGAGGGCGTCCAGATCCATGCCGCGCGACCGCTCCGTGTCCGGAGCTATTGCGCGCCCCAAAGGGACTCGGCCGGGGCCCAGCCCTTGACCCCGCCCGCCGACACCTGCCGCCAGTCCTTGCGCGCCTTTTCGATCCTGACGACGACGCCACGCTCCAGACGGGCGCGGATGGGCGCGGCGGCGCGCGGGGCCTCATGCAGATCGACCCGGTCGAGCGCCACGGCATGATTGACGGCGACCAGCGTCGACTGATGCGCCCAGCAGCGCCCGCCGTCGAAATCCTCGATACGGCGCCAGTGATCGCGCGTTTCGGCCGTGACCCGCACTGGCAGTCCGATCCGGTTGTAGGTGTAAAGGGTCGGATGCTCGAAGGAAGGGCCGACGCGGCAGACCGTGCGGTTGAATTTCAGACTCACGAAGCGCGGCACCGGCAGGCCGGACGGGGTGTCCGTGCGGACCGCTTCGGCGGCGGCGTTGCTGACGAGAAGGGCGAGCAAGGCGCAGAGCGCGGGAAGGCGCATGGACGGGACTCGACGAATCGCGGGCGGCACGATTAACAATCCCCTGACATCCGGCCCTGCAGTTAACGACCGGTTAACCGCGGGCGCCGGCGAAAGGCCCTCATGACCGCAAGCCGGCTCAAGGTGACCGTGACCCGCAAGCTCCCGGAGCCGGTGGAGCGGCGTCTCGCGGCCCTCTTCGAGGTCGCCCTCAATCCGAGCGACGCGGCGCTGACGGCCGCGCAGCTGATCGAGGCCTCAAAGACCTCGGACGTGCTCGCGCCGACGCTCGGGGACCGGCTCGACGCGCGCTTCTTCGAGGCGGCGGGCGCCCGCCTGAGGCTCGTCGCCAATTTTGGCGCCGGCGTCGATCACATCGACGTCGCGGCCGCCAATCGCCGGGGCGTGACCGTCACCAACACGCCCTCTGTGCTCGCCGAGGACGCGGCCGACATGGCGATGGCGCTGATCCTCGCCGTGCCGCGCCGTCTCGTCGAAGGCGTGCGCGCGCTCGAGGACGGGCGCTTTTCCGGCTGGTCGCCGACATGGATGCTCGGCCGCAGCGTGCGCGGCAAGAAGCTCGGGATCATCGGGCTCGGCCGCGTCGGGCAGGCGGTGGCCCAGCGCGCCCGCGCCTTCGGCCTCGAGATCCACTATCACGGCCGCGCCCCGATCAACCCGCATGTCGAGCGCGAGCTGGAGGCGACCTACTGGCCCGATCTCGACGCCATGCTGCCCAACATGGACATCGTGTCGGTCAATTGTCCGCATACCCCGCAGACCTATCATCTCCTGTCGCGGCGGCGCCTGTCGCTGATGCAGCCCACGGCCTTCGTCGTGAACATTTCCCGCGGCGAGATCATCGAGGAGGAGGCGCTCGCCGATCTCATTGGGGAGGGCAGGCTCGCCGGCGCCGGCCTCGACGTGTTCGAACACGAGCCGAGCCCGAACAAGCGGCTCCTCGCCGCGCCGAACGTCGTGCTGCTGCCGCATATGGCGTCGGCGACGATCGAGGCCCGCATCGAAATGGGCGATCGCGTCATCCGCAACATCAAGATGTTCGCCGACGGCCACAAGCCGCAGGACCGCATTATCCTGGGCCTCGACTGATATGGGCCTCTACGACGACGCCATTGTTCCGGCGCTGGTCGACTTCGCCTGCTCTCTGCCGGCGATTTCCAAAGAGCGTTCAAAGATCGCGCCCGAAGCGAGAGGCGTCGTGCTCGAACTCGGCTTCGGGTCGGGCCGCAACGCCCCGTTCTACGCCGGGAGCGGCATCGAAAAACTCTATGCGCTCGAGCCCTCGGACGCCATGCGCCGGCGCGCGGCAAGGCGCGTCGCCAGCCTCCCCTTCGCCGTCGAATGGCTCGACCTCAATGCTGAGGAGATTCCCCTCGGCGCCGGATCGGTCGACACCGTCCTCGTCACCTATGCGCTGTGCACGATCCCCGACGTCGCGAAGGCGCTTGCCGGCGCGAGGCGCGTCCTGAAGCCGGGCGGCAGACTCGTCTTCCTCGAACATGGCGCCGCTCCCGACGCGAAGGTGCGCCGGTTCCAGGACAGCTTCAACGGTCTCTGGCGGCGCCTCGCCGGGGGCTGCAATCTCAATCGCGATCCGGCGAAGCTGATCGAAGAGGCAGGCTTCGCCATCGAGACGATCGACCGGCATTACGCGAAGGGCGCGCCGAAATTCGCCGGCTACATGACTGCCGGCGTCGCGCGCGCGCCCTGAGCTATTTTCGCAGCGGCAGCCGTCCGGCGAACTCGGGGAGCTTTTCGATCTGCGGGCGGACTTTCGCCATGTCCCCGACGACGACGAGGCTCATTTCCTCGATGTCGAGATGGTTTTTCGCCGCCGACTGAACCGTCTCCGGCGTCAGCCGCTGAACCAGCGACACATAGTTTTCGAGATAGTTGAGCCCGAGGCCGTGCAGATTGGCGAAGGCGAGCTGCCCGGCCATGCCCTGACGCGATGCGAGGCCGATGACATAGATGCCGTTCATGTAGTTCTTGACGCCGTCGAGTTCCGCCTGCGGCGGCGGCGCATCCTGGAGGCCGCGGATCTCCTTCATGATCTCGACGAGGGCCGGCCCCGTCGCATCGGTCGTGATGTCGGCGTTCTGGCGCCAGTAGGCGGCGCGGTATTCCGCGCTCACCGCCGAGTTCGGCGAATAGGTGTAGCCCTTGTCCTCCCGGATGTTGCGCGTGATGCGCGAGGAGAAATAGCCGCCAAGGATGGTGTCCGCCGCCTCGAGTTCGAGAGAACCGTCGATCGGCGGCACGCGCTTGCCGAAGCGGATGGTCGACTGCACCGCGCCCGGACGATCGACGACCGCGACCTGCGCCGGCTTCGCCGACCCCGGCGGCGTTTCGAGCGGCTGAGGGCCGGCGGCCCAGGCGCCGAACTCCTTTGCGATCGCCTTCTTCACGGCTTTGCGGTCGAACTGGCCGATCACATAGATATGGGTCCGGGCGGCGCCGAAATTGGCGGCGTGGAAGGCCTTCACATCGTCGAGCGTCAGCCCCTCGATCTTCTCCGTCGGCGGCAATTGCGCCCGAGCATAGGGGTGATCGGGATAGATGAGCCCGATGAAGGCGTCGTTGGCGAGCGCCTGCGGCTCGCTTCTCTGCACTGACAGGCTGCGCAGCGTATTCTGCCTGTTCTTGGCGAACTCGCTCTCCGGGAAATCCGGGCGCTGAAGAACATCGGCGATGAGCGCGACCGCTTCGCCGGCCTTTTCTCCGAGAACATCGATGTTGGCGGCGGTTTCGTCGAGGCCGACACTGATCGAAAAGTCGCCGCCCATGGCGGCGGCCGCCATGTCGAGCTGGGCGCCGGTCTTTCCGCCGGCGCCCTCCTGCATCATGTCGGCGGCGAGGTCCGAGATCCACGGCTTGTCGCCGTCATTGAGATTTCCGACGCGCAGGACCGCGCGCACTGTCGCCTTCGGCGCGGTTCCATAGGTCGCGAGCGTCACCTGCGCGCCGTTCTTCAGCCTGTAGCTTTCGACGGCCGGCAGTTTGAAAGCGCGCGGCGCGGTTCCGGCCGGCGGGACGGTCGGGAAGGCCGTCTGCATGACAGACGCCTCGGAGCCTTTCGCCATCTCTGTCGCGAAGGCGGGCGCAGCGAGCAACGAAGCGGCGAGCACAAGAGAGATTCTTTTCATCTGTATGCCCCTTATTTCGATTTCGGCGCGGCGGCCGCGGCGGCGCCGGGCTTCAGCGTGATGATCGAGCGGTTGGTCGTTCTGAGATACTCCTTCGCGACCTCGCGGATCATTTCCGGCGTCACCGCCATCAGTTCGCTTTCGAGGCGGTTCACCTGCGCTGGATCGTCGTGGAACAGCGCTGCGGTGGCGAGCAGATCGACGAGGCCGATGCGGTTGCCGTCGCCGAGCGCGTCATAGAGCGAGGAGCGCATCTTGGTCTTGGCGCGCGCGAGTTCCTCCGCGGAGACGAGATTGGCCTGGAGGTCGGCGACGATCGCGTCGATGTCGGCGATAATGGCGTCCGGCGCGTGCCGCGCGTCATGGATGAGATAGCCCGAAAGAAGAATCGGGCCGTTATAGTTGTAGGCGTTGCCGAGCGGCCAGTTGATCCCGCCGTTGACGCTCGATGCATAGCCCTTCTGCTCTACGAGCTTCCTGTGCAGGCGGCTGTCGTCGCCCTGGATCAGGAGCGCCGTCAGGATGACCATGGCGCGCCATTCGGGCGTGCCCTTCTCCGGCGCGTGCCAGGCGAAGGCGAGCGCCGGCTGGGGCGCCAGCCTGTCGATCTTCTCGCTGCGCTTCTCCGCCTCCTGGCGCGGCTCGGAAATATCCGGCCTTGGAATGTCCGCTGACGGAATGATGCCGCCGAAATAGCTTTTCACCCAGGCCATCGTCTGCTTGGGATCGACGTCGCCAGCAACGACCAGCACGGCGTTGTTCGGCGCGTAGAAATCGTCGAAGAATTTCGACACGTCCTCGAGGGTCGCCGCGTCGAGGTCCTCGAGGTCGCCGTAGAAATTATGCGCGTTGTACCAGTTGGTGTTGGCGAGCTGCGGCAGGTCGAGCCATGGAAAGCCGCCATAGGGGCGGTTGAGGACATTGACCTTCACCTCGTTCTTGACGACGCCCTGCTGGTTCGTGAGGTTCTCCTGCGTGATGGCGAGGCCGCGCATGCGGTCGGCTTCGGCCCACAGGAAGGTTTCGGTCATGTTCGAGGGCACGACCTCGAAATAGTTGGTGAAATCGAAGCGGGTCGAGCCGTTGAGAATGCCGCCATTCTGGTTCACGAGCTTGATGAATTCCGCCTTGCCGAGATTGGCCGAGCCCTGGAACATCATGTGCTCGAAGAGATGCGCAAAACCTGTGCGGTCCTGGGGTTCGATGCGAAAGCCGATGCCGTAATAGACGCCGATGGTCGTCGTCGGCACGCTGTGGTCCTCGGAAATGACGACCTTGAGGCCGTTGTCGAGCGTCTCATAGACGATGGGCGCCTTGAATTCGGCGGCGGCGGCCGCGCCGGCGAGCAGCGCAGCGGCGGCGGCGAGCATCACTCTCAATCTCATGAACCCCTCCGGCGATCTGCGGCGAGATGTGCCGCAACTCTCCTATCCCGGCTCGGGCGATTCGATGAAGCGAAAATGCAGCGCGCCGAAGC
>CAYTVQ010000094.1:0-9444 GCA_964441615.1 uncultured Caulobacterales bacterium
GCCGGCGCCGCGCGGGGTGCCCCAGATCGAAGTCACCTTCGACATCGATGCCAACGGGATCCTGCACGTCTCGGCCAAGGACAAGGCGACGAACAAGGAGCAATCGATCCGCATCCAGGCCTCGGGCGGCCTCTCCGACAAGGACATCGAGAAGATGGTCCGCGACGCGGAGGCGAACGCCGAAGCCGACAAGGCGCGACGCCAGCTGGTCGAGGCGCGCAATCATGCCGAGGCCGCCTATCATCAGACTGAGAAGGCGCTGAAGGAGTTCGGCGACAAGGTCGCGCCTGAGGACAGGAAGGCGATTGAAGAGGCGCTCGCCGCGCTCAAGGCGACGCTCGCCAAGGACGGCGTCACCCGCGATGAGATCGTCGCGTCCGAGCAGGCGCTTTTGCAGGCCTCCATGAAGCTCGGCGAGGCCATGTACAAAGCGAATGCCGGGGCCCCCGCAGAGGGCGGGGAGGAGCCCAAGAGCGGCGATGACAATGTCGTCGACGCCCAGTTCGAGGAAGTCGACGGGGACAAGAAGAACTAGATGAAGAGGTGAATGGCGAGGCGGTGAGTGGCGAATAGCCGTAAGGCTCGTTCCCTTCGCCCTCCGCCATTCGCCATTCACCCCTTCGGGTCGGGGCAGGGGCAAAGGCGGCACGCGTAGCGCCATGGCGCAGGATTTCTATTCGACACTCGGCGTTTCCCGCGACGCAGACGACGCGGCGATCAAGAGCGCCTTCCGCAAGGGCGCGATGAAGTATCATCCTGACCGCAATCAGGGCGATCCGGAGGCGGAGAAGAAATTCAAGGAGATCAACGAGGCCTATGAGTGCCTCTCCGATCCCCAGAAGCGCGCCGCCTATGACCGCTTCGGCCACGCCGCCTTCAGGAATGGCGGAGCGCATGGCGGGTTCAACGGTTTCGCGGGCGGATTCCAGAGCGCCAATTTCGCCGATGTCTTCGACGACATTTTCGGCGAGTTCATGGGCGCGCGCGGCGGCCGCGAGCGCGAGCCCGGCCGCGGCGCCGATCTCAAATATTCGCTCGACATCACGCTGTCAGAGGCGTTCGAGGGCAAGAAGGCTGAGGTCACCGTGCCAGGGTCGGTCGCCTGCGAGACCTGCGAGGGTTCGGGCGCCAGGCCCGGATCGGGGCCGACCGCCTGCGCGACCTGCCGCGGCGCGGGGCGCGTGCGCGTGCAGCAGGGCTTTTTCACGATCGAGCGCACCTGCCCGCAATGCGGGGGCGAGGGGCGCGTCATCGCCGATCCATGTACGGATTGCGGCGGTCAGGGCCGGGTCCGCCGCGAGCGGACGCTGAAGGTCGATATTCCCGCCGGCATCGAGAACGGCACGCGCATTCGTCTCGCCGGCGAGGGCGAGGCGGGTCCGCGCGGCGGGCCCGAGGGCGATCTCTACATCTTCGTCAATGTCGCCGATCACGAGCTCTTCGAGCGCGACGGCGGCGATCTCTACTGCACCCTGCCGCTCCCCATGACCACGGCCGCGCTGGGAGGATCGCTTGAGGCCCCGACCATCGAGGGCGGGCGCGTCAAGATCGATGTTCCCGAGGGCGTTCAGACCGGCAAGCGCTTCCGCATCCGCGGCAAGGGCATGACGCGCCTCAATCAGAAGGGCCGCGGCGATCTCTTTGTGGAGATCCTCGTCGAAACCCCGGTCGGCCTGACCGCGCGGCAGAAGGAATTGCTGCGCGAGTTCTGCGCCGCCGGCGGCGACCAGCACTGTCCGCAGTCGGAAGGCTTCTTCAAGAAGGCGAAGAAATTCTGGGACGGACTGGCGTAGATTTGCGCTCCGAAGAGGCGATCCGCCTAATTGAACACCCGCACCGGCTTCAATTTGAGCCCGTCGAGCTCGCACAGCGCGACCGCGTCGCCATGGAGCGAGGCGAGGACGGCGGGGAGAACGCCGGATTCGCCGGCGCGAAGGCCGCGCGCCGAGGCGGGGGAGATGACCGCCGGCTGGCCGCGCCTGAGGCGGTCGGCTTCGGGGCCGCCGACTTCCGTGGAGGGAAGGTCGGCGAGGGCGGCCGAGATCGGCAGCAGCGCCGCCTCGCGCGCTTCCGGGTCCGCCATGGCTTCGAGAGCGGCGAGGGTGACCCCCTCATCTGAATGGAACGGCCCGACGGCAAGGCGGCGCAGACTGGACACATGCCCTTCCGTGCCGAGACCCTTGGCGAGGTCGCGAACGAGGGCGCGCACATAGGCGCCCTTTCCGGTCGACGCCTCGAATACCGCATGGTCCGGATCCGGAATGTCGACGAGGCGCAGCATGCGGATCGTCACCATCCGGGGCTCTATTGCGACCGACTCGCCGGCCCGCGCGAGATCGTAGGCGCGTTCGCCCGCAATCTTGACGGCGGAGAACTGCGGCGGGATCTGGCTGATCTCGCCCGTGAAGACGGGAAGAGCCGCCTCGATTTCGGCGCGGGTCGGGCGCCTGTCCGATGTCGCGATGACTTCGCCCTCGCCGTCATCGGTCGAAGTGGATGCGCCCCATTTCGCCGTGAATCGGTAGAGCTTCTCGCCCTCCATGATGTAGGGCACGGTCTTCGTCGCCTCGCCGAGCGCGATGGGGAGAACGCCGGTCGCCAGCGGATCGAGCGTTCCGGCGTGGCCGACCTTCTGCGCGTCGAAAAGCCTTTTCACTCTCGCGACGGCTTCGGTCGAGCCGAGATCAAAATCCTTGTCGAGGATCAGCCAGCCGGAAACCGGCCGCCCCTTCTTCCTGCGTCTTGCCATGGTCCTGCTTTGCGGTTGCGCACCCCGGCGAGTCGAACGCGAGAGGCGACGGAGCCGCTATCAATCAGTCTCAGCGCCGAAGGTCAAGCGGCGTCAGTCGCCGGCGAGATCGCGCGCGACCTTGGGCGAGGCGAGCAGTTCATCGATGCGGCGCGCCTCGGCGAAACTCTCGTCGGAGCGGAAGGTGAGCGCCGGGGTGAATTTCAGGTCGATCTTCTGGCCGAGGAGGCGGCGCAGATGCGGCGCCGCGCGGTTCAGCGCTGCAACAATCTCAGGATGAGCATCCTTCTCGATCGAGGCCCCAAGAGGCGCGCAATAAACCGTCGCCTGCTTCAGATCGGGGCTCGTCCGCACTTCGCTGATGGTGATCGAGGCGTTCTGCAATGCGGGCTCGCGCAGGTCTTCGCGCTGAAGAATCTCGACCAGCGCGTGACGAATCAATTCGCCGGCGCGCAACTGGCGTTGGGAGGGGCCTTTTGCCGGGCGGCGCAGGGTCATGCGTGGAGACGATAGGGCCGGCGGGGGATGCGTCAAGCCGGCAGAGCGGCCTACTCCTTCAGCGCCGCTTCTTCCGGCATGCCGACAATGTGGAAGCCGGCGTCCACATGCAGCACCTCGCCGGTGCAGGAGAGCCCGAGATCCGACAGGAGATAGAGCGCCGCGCCCGCGACGCCGCGCACGTCGGTATCGTCGCGCAGCGGCGAAGCCTTGCGATTAAAGGAGAACATGTGACGGCCCGACGAGATGCCCGCGGCGGCGAGCGTCTTGATGGGTCCCGCCGAGATGGCGTTGACGCGAATCTGCGCAGGGCCGAGGTCGCGTGCGATATAGCGCGTCGAGGCTTCGAGCGCAGCCTTGGCGACGCCCATGACATTGTAGTTCGGAATGGTGCGCTCGGACCCAAGATAGGTGAGCGTCACCATCGAGCCCCCATTCGGCATCAGCCTCGCCGCGCGCTTGGCCGCATCGACGAAGGAGAATGCCGAGACATCCATCGTGTCCTTGAAAATCTGGCGCGTCGTGTTCTCGACAAAGGAGCCTTCGAGCGCCGTCTTGTCGGTGAAAGCGATGGCGTGAACGAGGAAGTCGATCGTCGGCCAGGACTTCGCGATCGCGGCGAAGGCCGCGTCCATCGACTCGTCCTTCAGCACGTCGCATTCGAGAATGATCTTCGCGCCTAGGGACTCCGCGAGCGGGCGCACGCGGCGCTCCATCGCCTCGTTGACATAAGTGAAGGCGATCTCCGCGCCTTGCGCGGAGAGCTGCTGGGCGATGGCCCAGGCGATCGAGTTCTTGTTGGCGACGCCCATGACGAGGCCGCGCTTGCCCTTCATGAGGTCGCCTTTAGGGAAGGTCTCTTCGGTCATTTCTCTAGTCCTGATGCCGCGCCACGACGAGGCAGCCATTGGTGCCGCCAAAGCCGAAGCTGTTAGTCAAGAAGCAGTCTATCTTCGCATCGTCGGTCCGCTTGCGGATGATCGGCAGATCGGCGAAGGCGGGGTCGATCTCCTCGATATGGGCCGAGGCCGCGAGAAAGCGGTGCTTCATCATGAGCAGCGAATAGATCGTCTCCTGCGCGCCGGTTGCGCCGAGGGAATGCCCAGTGAGCGACTTGGTCGATGAGAAGGGCGGAATCCTGCGTCCGAAGACCTCGCGGATCGCTTCGGTCTCCTTCTGGTCCCCGATCGGCGTCGAGGTGCCATGGGTGTTGATGTAATCGACCGGCTGGCGGACCTTTTCAAGCGCAAGGCGCATGCAACGCACGGCGCCTTCTCCCGACGGCTGGACCATGTCGGCCCCGTCGGAGTTCGCCCCATAGCCGACGATCTCGCCATAGATGGGCGCGCCGCGGGCTCTCGCGCGGGAGAGCTCTTCCAGGATGACGACGCCGGCGCCGCCGGCGATGACGAAGCCGTCCCGATCCTTGTCATAGGCGCGGCTCGCGACTTCGGGGCGGTCGTTGAATTTCGTCGCCATCGCGCCCATGGCGTCGAAGAGATTGGAGATGGTCCAGTCGAGCTCCTCGCTGCCGCCTGCGAACATGACGTCCTGCTTGCCCATCTGGATCTGCTCGAAGGCGGCGCCGATGCAATGCACGGATGTCGCGCATGCGGATGAAATCGAATAGTTGACGCCCTTGATCTCGAAGGCGACGGCGAGCGTCGCCGAGGCCGTCGACGACATGGCCTTGGGGACCAGCGTCGGCAGGATTTTCTTCGTTGATTTCGTTTCGCGGGTCTTGTCGGCGGCCTCCACGATCGTTCGCGTCGATGGTCCGCCGGAGCCCATGATGATTCCGGTCATCGGATCGGAGATTTCGCCCGGCTTCAGCCCCGAGTCGGCGATCGCCTCCTGCATGGCGATGTAGTTCCATGCCGAGCCCTCGCCCATGAAGCGCCGGGTCTTGCGGTCGAGCGCTTCTTCGACATTGAGTTTCGGGCGAGCCCACACCTGCGAGCGAAAGCCCATCTCGGCGAAGTCCGGCGCAAAGCTGACGCCCGAGCGTCCTTCTCGCAGCGCTTGTGTCACCTCCGCGGCGTTCGAGCCGATCGAGGAGACTATGCCAAGGCCGGTGATCGCGACACGCCGCATCCTGGCTCCTTCATCTTGCAAGGCGTCTGCCGGTCAGCCTATCGCGCCTGCCGCCAATGCTTCCTGCGAAAACAGTCCGACGCGCAAGTCGTTCGCCTCATAGATTTGCCGATCATCGGCGAAAAGGCGGCCATTGGCGATACCGAGCGCGAGCGGCCGCGTCATGACGCGGCGGATATCGATTTCGTAGCGCACCAGCTTCACCCCGGGCGTCACCTGGCCGCGGAACTTGACTTCGCCGCAGCCAAGGGCGCGGCCTGAACCCGGCAGCTCCATCCAGGTCAAGTAGAACCCGACCATCTGCCAGAGCGCGTCGAGCCCGAGACATCCCGGCATCACGGGATCGTTGGGGAAGTGGCACTGGAAAAACCAGAGCGCCGGATGAATGTCGAGCTCGGCGGCCATATGGCCCTTGCCATTGGCCCCGCCCTCGCGGCTGATCGTTGTGATCCGGTCGAACATCAGCATGGGCGGCACGGGAAGCTGCGCGCTCCCGGGCCCCCTGAGGCCGCGCCAGCCGCACTCAAGAAGCTCTTCGCGGGTGTAGCGTGATTTGACGGTCATAGGACTCGCGCGTCGCTCTTAAGCGCGGTTGTTAGGCGCCTTGGGAGGGACGGTCAATTGTGCGAAGCAACAGGCGAACCCGGATGGCGGCCGGACGGGCCGTCCTTCAGCCGACGCTGGCCCGCATGAACGGCGCACAGCTGTCAAGGTCAAACTGGATGTCAAGGAGGGGAGCGCCGCTTGGCCGCGCGATCGCGAAGCGGATGGCGACGCCGTCATCGATGGCGCGCCGCGTCCCTTGTTGATTGCAGATGTTCGAGAATAGCCCTTCGCGAACGACTTCGACCTGCTCCTCGGTCGCCGATTCGTAGCGCCGATCAAGATACTGGCCGAACAGCGAGACGGTGTCTCTCGAAGCGTCGCCGGAGGCATTGCGAACGGAGATGGCGCCGCCCGTCGCGCGAACGAGACCATACTGCAGCGCGGCCGCCATCTCATCGAGAATCGTCTGCTGGCGCTTCTCGCTGGCGCCTGCATAGTCGAAGGGCGCCCCCGCACTCATCTGGAGTGCGCCGAGGCCCAGAAAAGCGATTGCGGCGGCGGCGCCTGCATACATCAAGGTCTTCATGTCAACCTGGCTCTCCTTGGACCCTAGCAGAGCGGCGTCGCCTTTGGCCATAAGCGCCGCGCCGAAGTGTCAGGCCGCACGGTCGGCGACAGCCTTCAGTTTCGGCGGCAGTTCGGCGCCGAGATTTCGAAGATGGTTCATGAGCGCGCGCTCGTTATCCGTGAGGCGGCCGTCGCGGCCGAGGCGCTCGGCGAGCCAGTCGGCTTCGGCGTCAGTCACTTTTTCGGCTATCGCGGCCGCCGCGGCCCGCTCGGCGTTGCGCTGAGCCGCAAGCGAGGGGCCCTCTTTTTTCAGCCCGGCCAGCCCGCCCGAGAGCATCTTCGAGAAAAAGCCGCCGATGTCGGCCTTACGGTCGCTTGCAAACCCGTGAAGGCGCTGCGCTTCCTCCCGCGACAGGGCCTTGTAGCCGGTACGGGCCATGAGGTGATTGGCGAGGCTCTTGACGAAAAACTCCGTCCACGATGGATCGGCGCCGACGCCGGCGTCGTTTATGTCGAGAATGAGCTCCGCCTCGGCGCGCGTGACATCGATCGCCCCGTCGCCAGCGACGGCGAAAACGAAGCGGCGCACGAGATCAGCCTCCGCCGCGCCGATCTTTGTCCCTTGCGTCAGGCGTCGCCGCAGGTGATCGCGCACGAAGGAGCGCATCTCCGCCGGCGCGTCCGCGGCGCGTTCGAGCAGCCTCACCATGAGGCGGATCTCGATCATGCTCGCCGTCGCCCCGTCCTTGGTTACGCGCGCTTTCAGCGTCTCGAATTCCCCCGCCGTGAAATAGCCGCGCGGCTCCTCCTCATTGAGGTAGAAGTCAGAGGCCGCCTCCTCGAAGAACTGGGCCCATTCTGGATCGCCGTCGCTCGCGCGTTCGGCAAGCGTGAACAGGCCGTCGAGCTCCTCTGGCGACAGGACGCCGTCCTTGAACACCTGGCGCCGCAGAAACAGCACTTCTTCAGCGGTGACGAAACCGTCGGCCCCGACATTGGCGAGCTTCTCGGGCGGGAAAGGCCTGGCGAACATGGGACCCTCGATGTTGAAACCGGGGGAGCATGCCGGAGGATGGTTAAGGGCGGGGTAAGGCGGCGGCGCCAAGCCTTGCGAGACTGTTAACGGCGCTAAAAGGCGCGCGCATAGGCGTCGCGCATCAAATTCTGGAAGTGCCAGACGCCAGCCTCGCGCGCCGGACACAGACGTCCCGGCGCATAGGCGCCCGAAACTAGGTTCCGCTGCACCGCCTCGCAGATGCGCCGGTCTTCCCCCTGAACCAGCGCGGTGACTTCAGCGTCGGCCGCAGCACGGTCCGCGGCGCTCGGCGCGTAGTAGAAGTCGAATTCGACGGTGCAGGCGGAAGGACCATCCGGAATGATGCGGTTGGTCTGGAGGCGACCCTCCACGATGTTCAGCATCGTGTTCGGCCAGATGAAATAATAAAAGACGGAGTCGCCGCCATAGGCGCCGCCGCTGCCGGCGATCGCCGATGTCTGCATGGAGCGCCAGCGGTCGATCTCAGTCGTGTAGCCGTTGTAATCGACGATCTCGTTGAGGCGCGGATGCACGCAAGGGACGTGATAGCCTTCTAGGTAATTATCCGCATACGTCTTCCAGTTGGCGGCCACGCGGTCGATCGCGCGGCGGCGGAATCGCATGGAGGCGAGGTCGATGGGAGCGATGCGCTCGGCGACGCCGCCAAGGAAATCGGCGAGCGGCGGGGTTTCTCCGGAAAGCGTGACAAAAACGAGGCCCATCCATTCCTCAAGACGGACCGCCTTCAATCCGTAGTCTGACAGCCGGAAGTCTCTGGCGCTCTGCATCTCCGGCGCTGCGCGCAGGCTTCCGTCGAGCCGGTAGGACCAGCCATGATAGGGACAGTTGAAGCGCTTGGCGCCCGCGCCGGCGCAGGACGCGATCGGGGCGCCGCGATGGCGGCAGGCGTTGTGGAAGGCCCGCAGCGCTCCTTGCTCGTCCCGCACGACGAGGATCGAGGCGCCGGCGACGTCGGCGACGAAATGATCGCCGGCCGCCGCCGCCCATGCTGCGGGCCCTGCGAGCTGCCAGCTCTTGGCGAAGACCTCACGGCGTTCGAATTCGAACCAGCGCGCATCGGCGTAAAAGTCCGGGTGAAGCGCGAGGGCGCCATCGAGCGGAAACTTGCGGATGTCGTCGCGCGTCGGCATGGCGCCTCAGTAGGCGACCCCTTCCTTCATCACGAAATCGACGTCGAGGAGCTCGTTGACGTCAAGCGTCGGGTCGCCATCGACGGCGATCAGGTCGCCGTATTTCCCAGGCTCTATGCTTCCGAGCATGTCGGACTTGCCGAGGTGATCGGCGGCGGAAACGGTCGCCGACCGGATCGCCTCTGCGGGCGTGAAGCCCGCGGCGACCATCAGCGGGAACTCCTTGGCGTTTTCGCCATGTTTCGAAACGCCCGTATCGGTGCCGAAGGCGATCTTGATCCCCGAGGCGCGGGCGCGCCTGGCCATGGCCTGGAGCTGCGGCGCGACGAGGCGCGCCTTGGCGCGCTGCGGCGGCAGAAGGAAGGAGTCTGGATCGTCCGCCCACTGCCCGACCGTCGCGCCTGCGAGCAATGTCGGCACGAGATAGGCGCCGGTCTTTTTGAAGAGAGAGATCGAGCTCGAGTCGAGATAGGAGCCATGCTCGATCGAATCGACGCCGGCGCGCAGGGCGCCGTTGATGCCGCTGACGCCGTGGGCGTGCGCGGTGACCTTTCGGCCCATCATGTGCGCGGCGTCGACGATCGCTTTGAGTTCGTCATCGGAGAATTGCTGCTCAAGGCCAGCGGCGGTGTTCGAAAGCACGCCGCCCGTCGCCGTCAGCTTGATATGGTCGGCGCCGCGACGCACCTGCTCGCGCACGGCGCGGCGGCAATCGTCCGGTCCGTCGCAGACGCCATGCAGGCAGTCTGGGATCCCCGGCGCAGCGCGTCCCGCGTTGGCACGGCAGCTACCATGCCGGCTAT
>CAYTVQ010000095.1:0-9418 GCA_964441615.1 uncultured Caulobacterales bacterium
GAACCGACGTCAGCTGTTTGTAATGGTGAAATGCTTGTCTCGGCGTCATCTCTGTCAGGCGTTCAGAAGCGCCTCGGGCGTTCGGCCGGCGGGAGCGGCGAGCCGCGCACGCATCTCAGCCCTGCACAACGCTGGCGGCGAGCTGTTCCAGCGTCTCGAAAATGATGCTGCGCGGCGCAAGCCTCACGCCCGTCTGCTCGCGATAGCGGGCCGCCATTTGCGCAGCCTGGAGCGAATTGCCGCCGAGCTCGAAAAAATTGTCGGCGACGCAAATGTCGGCGACGTTCAGAACATTGCTCCACAGACTGGCGATGAGCTTCTCCGCGTCGCTGCGCGGCGCAATGCGTTCACGCTTGCGAACGGGGCCGGCGACCGGATCGGGGAGCGCAGCGCGATCCACTTTGCCGCTGCCGGTGAGCGGCACGCGGGCGATCTCAACGAAATGCTGCGGCAGCATGTAGCCGGGAAGCGTCTGACGCAGAAATCGCCGCAGATCGCTCCCTGTCGCGCTTTCGCCGTCCCTGTAGATCACGTAGGCGACCAGCACGCTTTCTCCTGAGGCGTCCTTCTTCACCGCTGAGACGGCGCGCGCCACCGCCTCATGCCGCCCCAGCGCCGCCTCGATCTCCCCAAGCTCGATGCGGAATCCCCGAAGCTTCACCTGCGAGTCGATGCGGCCGAGATGTTCGATGTCGCCGTCAGGACGGCGCCGCACGAGATCGCCCGTACGATAGATGCGGCCGGCGCCGCCAAACGGATCGGCGCGGAACCTTTCGGCCGTGAGTTCCGGACGGTTCAGATAGCCGATAGCGACTCCTTCCCCGCCGATCCACAATTCCCCGGGGACGCCGTCCGGCATCAACGTCTCGCCGGAGCCGACGACGTAAAGCGCGGTCGCGTCGATCGGCCCGCCGATGGTGATCGAGTCCGACGACACGATTCGCTTGCAGGTGGACCAGACCGTCGTCTCGGTCGGACCATACATGTTCCAGAGCGCGCCGACGCGCGGCAGAAGTTCTGCAGCCAATGCGGGCGTCAGCGCCTCGCCTCCGCACAGCGCCTTCAGGCCCTGTGCGCCCGCCAGCCCGTGGTCGAGGAGCATGCGCCATGTCGCCGGCGTCGCCTGCAGGATCGTCGGATTATGCCGGTTCATCAGCGAAAGCAGGGCCTCGCCGTCGGCGGCTTCATCGGCGCTCGCAATGATTACGTTTCCGCCGGCTGCGAGCGGAGCGAAGAGTTCAAGAATTGAAATGTCGAAGGAGAGCGTCGTGACGGCGAGCAGCCGGTCTCCGGCGGAGACGCCCGGCGTCTTCATCATGGAGCGGATGAAGTTCGCCAGGGCGCGATGGCTGTTCTCGACGCCCTTGGGTCGCCCTGTCGAACCAGAGGTGTAGATGACATAGGCGCGTTCGCCGTGACGGGCCGGAAAGTCTCGGGCCGCGCCCGCGGCGATTTCCGCCTCGGACTGATCAACATTGACCCGCGGCGCCGCGGCCTCGACTTCGGCGACCTCAGCGGCCGAGACCACGAGCTTTGCGCCGCTGTCTTCGATCATGTAGGCGAGGCGCTGGGCCGGATAGGCCGGATCCAGCGGCAGATAGGCGGCGCCGCATCGCCATACGGCCAGGGCGAGCGCGACCATGTCCGCGCCGCGCGGGACCATCAGTCCGACGATGTCGCCGTCGACGACGCCCTTGGCTGAAAGCCATTGCGCGAGGTTTCGGATGCGCGCCGTCAGCTGCCCGTAAGTCATTTCAGCGCCGGCTGCGGAAACCGCAACCTTGTCCGGCGTGCGCGATGCGGCCTCGGCGATCATGTCGGGCAGGGTCACGCCGATACCCGCTGGCGCCGGCATCGCCTCCGCCGGCTCGGCGAGCGGAATCGACAGCACCGGCGCATCGGGCCGCTCTGCCGCGCGGCGCAAGAACCCGTCGAAGGCTCGCGCAAGACACTCGGCCTGCGACGGCGAAAAGACCCCTGTTGCGTAATGGATAAGCGCGCGCGCCGCTTCGCGGCCTTCCATCACCGCGAACATGAGGTCCGTCGGCGACATGCGCGGATTGACATGAATCTGCGACAGCCCGGCCGCGCCGAAGTCCGCCGGACGGCGCGCCACATGCTGATGCGTGAACATGACCTGGGCGAGCGGCGTGCGGCTTGGGTCGTGCGCAATGCCGAGCCGGTCGATCAGCAGCTCGACCGGCGCTTCCTGATGCTGGTAGGCCTCGAGACAGACCGGCCGCGCCGCGCGCAGAAGCTCGCGCATGGACTTCCCTGCATCAATGTTCTGGCGCAGGAAGATGGTGTTGACGAAACAGCCGACGACATCGGCGATTTCGGCGTGCTGGCGCGCCTGGATCGGGACGCCAACTATGATGTCGGGGTCGCCGCAGATCCTCGCGAGGAAGGCCCGCCACATTGTGAGAAACGCCATGAAGGTTGTCGCCTTCTCGGCGGAGGCTAGCGCTTTGACCCTGTCGAGAAGCGGCGCGTCGATCGAAAATTCCGTCCAGTCGCCTTCGGCGCTGAAGAGGTCCGGGCGCACAAGGTCGCCGGGAAGGTTCGGAGGCGCCGGCAGGTCCCGCAGCACGCCCGCCCAATGCTCGATCTCCTTGTCGTAGACGCCTTCCGCAAGACGGCGCCGATGCCATGCGCCATAGTCTGCATACTGCACGGGGAGATCAGGCAGCTCTGCGGCGCGCTTCTCCGTCCGCGCCACATAGAGCTCGCGCAGGTCGCGGAGGAAGATGTCGAAGCACCAGCCGTCCCAGGCGAGGTGATGCGGCATGAAGAAGAGCGCGCGCTCGTGCTCCGCAATGCGAAAGAGGCGGGCGACGAAGGGCGGCTCCGATGCAAGGTTGAATTGATGGACGCGCAGCGCTTCGATGCGCCGGGCGAGCTCAGTTTCGAGCGTCTCCGCGTCATGGGCGGACACGTCCTCGACCGCCAACGTTCCGGCCTCCGGCGCGACGAAAGTCTGCAGCGGCAGACCGTCCGCCACAAAGACCCGCATGCGCATTGCTTCATGGCGCGCAATGAAATCGTCGAAGGCGTCACAGAAGGCGCGCTCGTCCAGCGGACCGCGCAACCGCCAGGCCGCAGGAAGATTGTACATGAGCGAGTCGGGCTCCATCTGGGAGTGCGCCCACATGCGCTCCTGCACGACGCCGAGCGGCATCGGGTGATCCCGGGCCACCTTCTCGAGGCGGTCCGCCTGCGAGAGGATTCCGAGAATCTCGTCCCTGTGCGCCTTGATTTCGGCGGCGAGCGATGGCGTCATGACGCCGGGCGGGGCCTCGACTGCGAGCCTGTCGCCGGATTTTGACAATCGGACGCCGATTGCGTTCAGCTTTTCAACGACGGCGCCTGCGCGCGACACGCTCATTTCAGAACTCGAAAACTTCAAGCTTCTCGCCCGCCTTTCCGGCCAGCCTGTCAATCTTGAGGGCGAGATCGGCGACATTCTCCGCATCGAACAGCGTTTGCAGGTCAAGCTCACGCGTGAGATCGCGGCGCAGCAGCGCCAGCGCCCGGATGGCGAGAATGGAGTGGCCGCCAAGGTCGAAGAAATTGGCGTCAGCGCTCACCTGTGCGACGCCAAGAACGTCCGCGAAGGCGGCGGCTACAGCCTTCTCTGTCGCGGTCGATGGCGCCCTGAACGCGCCAGTCCCGAAGACGGACTCGTTCGGGGCCGGCAGGCGCGAACGATCGATCTTGCCGTTCGGCGTCAATGGCAGGCGGTCGAGCGCAATGACATGTTGCGGGACCATATAGTGCGGGAGCCTGTCGCGCAGGCGCTCGCGCAGGAGCGCGACATCGGCGCCGCTCCCCTCGACATAGGCGCAGATCCTGGCGTCGGGACCGGCGCCATGCACCGTGGCCGCCGCGGCATGGACCCCAGGCGCCCCCGCCAGCGCCGCTTCGATCTCGCCGAGTTCGATGCGAAAGCCGCGCACCTTGACCTGGGAGTCGGCGCGGCCGCGGAACTCCAGATTGCCGTCCCGCAGATAGCGGCCAAGATCCCCGGTCCGGTACATGCGCCCGAATTCCGGCATGAAGGGATCCGCAACGAAGCGCTCACTGGTGAGATCGTCGCGCCGCCAGTAGCCGCGCGCGACGCCGGCGCCCCCGATATAAATCTCCCCCACGACGCCCGGCGGCTGCGGGGCCCCGTTCGGATCGAGGACGTAGATGCCGGTTTTCGCGATCGGCTTGCCGATGAGCACGGGTTCGCCGGAGGGCGGCAGGCGGTAGCAGGCCGACCAGATCGTGGTCTCGGTCGGCCCGTACATGTTCCAGACCTCGCCGCAGCGCGCAACAAGATCGCGCGCAAGATCGACAGGGAGCGCCTCGCCGCCGACCAGCGCCTTGAAGTTCCTGTTTGAAAAGCCGGCGTCAAAGAGCAGACGCCAGCTTGTCGGCGTCGCCTGCATTGCAGTGGCGCCATTGGCCTCGATCAGCTCCTTGAGGCGCGCGCCGTCGAACCCATCCGTGTCCTCCGCGATAATCACTTCGGCGCCGACAGTCAGCGGCAGGAAGAGCTCAAGGCCGGAGATATCGAAGGAGATCGTCGTGACGGCGAGGAGTTTGTCCGAAGCGGAGAGCCCCGGTTCGATCGCCATGCTCTGGAGAAAATTGACGACATTGGCGTGCGTGACCGCGACGCCCTTCGGCTTTCCGGTCGAGCCCGAGGTGTAGAGCAGATAGGCGAGATCGTCAGGCCCCGCGTCCGCAGGGCGGGCGGCCTTCGGCCCCCGCAGGTCGCGCGCCGGCAGGAAGGGCGCCTCGGCCCCATGAAATCCGGCCTCGTCGCCCACGACGAGCCGCAGTCCAGAATCCGCGGCCATGAAGGAAAGCCGCTCCATCGGAAACGACGGATCCAGAGGAAGGTAGGCCGCGCCGCAGCGCATGACGGCGATCATCGCCGTCAGAATGTCGAGCGAACGCGAAAGGCTGAGGCCTACAATATCGCCCCGTCCGACGCCGGCGGCGGCCAGCCCGGCCGCCATCTCCTCCACGCGCGCGCCAAGCTCGGCGTAGGTGAGACCCTCGCAGTGACAGCGCGCCGCGGGCGCAGCCGGCGTTCTTGCGATCTGCGCGAAGATGAGATCATCGACCCGCATCATCCGCGCCTCATGGAAATGACGACCGCCTCGCGCGCTTCCTGCGACATGAGCGCCAGCTGTCCGATCGGCGCCGTCGGGCGCGCGGCGATGTCGGCAAGGAGCGCGCCGAGATGCGCGATCCAGCTCTCGATGGTCGCATCGTCGAATATGGCGGTGGAGAAATCCCAGTCGGCCGCGAGACCGTCGCCGCCTTCGGTAAGGTTTGCGAACAGTTCGTGATGCACCGCTGCGCGCCGGTTCTCTGACGCGCGGCCGCGGCATTCGCCAAAAGTCACATCGCCGAAATAGGCGCTGTAATTGAAGACGTTCTGAATGAGCGCCGGCCGGCTCAGATCGCGCGGGGTCTTGAGGTCGCGCGCCAGATCGGAGAGGCAGAGGTCCTGATGCTCCATCGCCTCGATGAGGCTCTGCTGCGTGCGCTTCGCGAAATCCATGAAAGGCTCTGACAAGCGGGGCGCGAGGCGCATGGGCAGCATGTTGACGCAATAGCCGATGGTTTCGACGCCGAGATTGGCCTGACCCGCGGCCGGGACTCCGATGATGAAATCCTCCTGCCCCGTCAGGCGCGCCATCAGCGCAGCGTAACCGGAGAGGAACATCGCGAAGGCCCCGACGCCGGCGCTGCGGCCCGCCGCTTTCACGGCGTCGGCGATCGCCGCCGGAATGCGGCCCCGCGCCGTCGATCCCTCAAAGCGTCGCCGCGCCGGATAGGGACGATCAGTCGGCAGATCGAGAAGAGCCGGCGGCGGCGACAGGCGCTCGCGCCAATAGAGCTGCGCTGCGCGCCGGTCCGCGCCGGCCGCGCTCTTCGCCACATAGGCGCTGTAGGGCTCGATCGCGGCTGGCGCCTTCCCCGCGTAACGCGCGGCGATGTCCTTGACGAGCAGTTCGGCCGAATAGCCGTCAAACACGATATGATGCGCATAGACAAAGAACACTCGGCGCGCCGCACCGAGGCGCACAAGCCGGGACCGGACGAGGGGCCCCCTGGCAAGGTCGAATGGCTCACGCGCCCAGGCCTCGCGGAGATTGTCGAGCTCCTCCATCTGGCGCGCGCCCTCCAGCGCCGTGAGATCGACAAGGCTCACCGCCAGCGCCGCGGCAGGATCAGGGGTCTGGAGACTGCCGTCGGGGGCAAAGCGCAGGCTGAAAGCCTCGACGGCGTTGAGCGCCCCCTCGGCGGCGGCCACGAAGCGGCCTTCGTCGAGCGCGCCCGTAATCTCGATGGCGTCAGATTCGTTGAGCGACGCATTGGCGACGTCGCCGAGCTGCGCCGTGACCCAGATTTCCCGCTGGCCGTCGGTGAGCGGAAAGCCCCGCGGCCTGCGCGCCGGCGGCGCAACCCCCTCGCGCACCGGAAGGACGCCATCGGCCTGCATTTCAAGAATTGTATCCTTCGCCGCCTCGATTACGAAGTCGATATCGGCGTCGGTATGAGCGGCCGTCACATAGCTCGGGAACCCCTCGAGCACATGCACGCCGCGATCGCGCATGTGATAGAAAAACAGGGTCGCGAGTTCGCTGTCTTCCGACACGCGGATGAACATCTGCGAAGAGAAATGCGCGACGAAGATCTTGACCCCGCGCTCTGCGAAAAAGGCGTTCAGCGATTCCGCGAGGCGCGTCGTCTTCCTGTTGATTCCCTCCTGAAGCTGCGGCCCGGCGCTCTTGAGGTAGCTCAGCGAGGCGTGCGCGGCGGCGATGGCGAAGGGATGGCGCACGAAGGTTCCGGCAAAGAAGGTGACGCCCGCCGTCGGCATGGAATCGTCGCCATAGCGCCACATGCCGCCGTCGAAGGTGTCCATGAACTTCGAACGTCCCGCGACGACGCCGATCGGCATGCCGCCGCCGATGATCTTGCCGTAGGTCGCAAGGTCCGCCTCGACGCCGTAATAGGACTGCGCGCCGCCGGGGCAGCTGCGGAAGCCGGTGATCACTTCGTCGAAAACGAGAACGATCTCCTTCTCGCGCGTCAGGGCCCGCAGCTTGTGCAGAAATTCGCGCGGGCGGAATTCGGGGCGCCGGCTTTGCACGGGTTCTACCAGCACGGCCGCAATGTCGTCGGCCTCGCGCGCAATCGTTTCGAGCGCGCTGTCCTCGCCGTAATCGAGCACCAGCACATTGCTCACGGAGGACATCGGAATGCCAGGCGCAAGCGGCATGGTGCGCCGGCCTGATCCGGTCTTCACGACCCGCACCAGCGCCTCGTCGAAATTGCCGTGATAGTCGCCGGAGAAGACGACGATCTTGTCGCGTCCCGTCACCGTGCGCGACAGGCGGATGGCCGCCTGCACCGCTTCCGATCCCGTGTTCACCCAGGATACACGGTCCATGCCCGTCAGTTCGCAGAACAGTCTCGCCGCCTCGCCCGCGCGCGGCGTCTGCGGCCCGACTTCATAGCCGCACTCAAGCTGGGCCTTGAGCGCATTGACGATGAAGGGCGCGCGATGCCCGAAGAAATTGGGGCCGAAGCCGTTGAGAATATCGACGTACTTGTTGCCATCAACGTCCCAGAGATGCGCGCCGAGCGAGCGCTCGACCACGATCGGATAGACCATCTCCTTCCACAGACGATTGAAGCCGGCGGCGGTGCGCGGGTCGGCGTGATGCTCCCGGTCGGCCTGCGTGCGCGCTTTCGAGCCCGCAGTCTTGGCGTTGTAGCGCGCAACAAGGCGGTCGATATGCGCGCGCTGCGAGGGCGTGAGGTCGAGTTTGGGGCCGGAGATTTGCGGGCCAAAGCCCTTCGGCAGTTCGAATTTCGGCTTCTCCGCCGGCGGCGCGGTCGATGTCGTCGCGGCCACGGAGGGCGGCGCCAAGGTTGCGGCCTGCGGCGTCGCAACGTTCAGCGCCGATGCGGCGACGTCGCCGCCGGACAGCAGTTCGAGCTGCTGGCGCATCAGTTCAAGCTGAGCCTCGAAAACGCCAGCGAGCCCAGAAGCATCGGCGAGCGGACGCCGCGCGGCCGGCGCGGCGTCTGCGGGCGCCGCCGTCAGAACGGTCTGAACCGGGGCCGGGGCGGCGGCGCTGACGGACGCTGGCGATGTCGGCTGAGGCGCGGGCCTCGCGGCCTCAGCCGGCAGGGTCCGGTCGAGCATGGCCGCCAGCGTTTCGAGCGTCGAAGCCTCCTCCATCAGTTGACGGAAGGTCGTCTTGACGCCGAAGGTCTTCTGCACCGTCGCCGCGAACTGGGTCAGCAGAAGGGAATCGAAGCCGAGAGCCAGAAACGGCGTCGCCGTCTCGAGATCGCTTTCAGGGATGCCGGACAGGTCCGCGGCGACCTTTCGCACACGGCTTTTGAGTTCATCTAATCTGCTCACGGAATATTCCTCATGCAATTCATCGTCCGCGCATCGCTTTAAGCTGCGCTTCGACCACTTCGAGCTGTCGGCGGACCAGCTCCTCGACATTGCCGCGCCCGTTAAGCTTTGGCGCAGGCGGCGGATCCTTGGACGGCGCGACGGTCTCGGCGCCGCCCGCCGCGGCGGACGCCTGCGGCGCCTTGGGCTCGATCCAGTGACGCTTGCGCTCGAAGGGATAGGTCGGCAGCGCGACCTTGCGGCGGCGCCCGCCATGCAGCGCCGTCCAGTCCGGCGCGCAACCCTGCATCCACAGGGCGCCGAGCGCGGCAAGAACATTTTCGGCGTCGTCGCCCGGCGCCTGAGGCGGACCGAGACAGGCAGCGACAGGACGCTTCGCCTCGCCGAGCGCCTGCGCTGTCAGCGCTGTCAGCGTCTGGCCGGGTCCGACTTCGAGAAAGATGCGGTTTGAGGCCGCGCCCGCGCTTTTCACGGCGTCGGCGAAGAGCACGGGCGAAACCAGCTGCCTGCCCCAATAGGCGGGATCCGCGAACACCGCGACGTCGGCGCGCGCGCCGGTCACGGTCGAATGGATTTCAGCGCTCGCGGAGTTGCGCCGCGTCCGTCCGACGGCCGCTTCGAGGTCGAGGCGCGCGGGCGCCATCATCGCTGAATGAAAGGCGTGCGAGGTGACGAGCGGCGTCACGCCGATCTTCTGAAGCTCAAGGCCGGTCCTGAACCCGTCGATGAGTTCAGCAGGACCGCTCACCACTGTCACATGCGGGCTGTTGACGGCCGCGATGTCGAGCCCCGGCGGCAGGAACGACCGCACGCGCTCGACGGGCGCGCGCACTGCGAGCATGCGCCCCGGCGCCATCGCCTGCATGAGGCGCCCGCGCTCGGCGACGAGCCGCGCCGCATCGGCGATCGAGAAGACGCCGGCGAGCGCCGCGGCGGCGAACTCACCGACGCTGTGACCGACAAAAGCCGCGGGCC
>CAYTVQ010000096.1:0-9256 GCA_964441615.1 uncultured Caulobacterales bacterium
GCGCGCTTTCTGATGGCGGGCGCAGCGATCGGGGCCTCGCCCTCCTTGCGCGGCGCCGCGCTCATGGTGGTGACGCCGACGGGGGCCGAGGCCGCCGCTGCGGGGGAGGGGCGGCGTTCGGGCGCCGGCTGGGGCGCCGGCGCCGCAGGGGCCGCGCTGTTCGCCGTCGCTTTCTCCGCAGGCGGCGCTTTCGTCTCGTTCTTCTTCGGCGCCGGCGCATCGGCCTTGGCGGGCGGCGCTTCTCCCGCCTTCACATTGCCGGCGCCCTCGACCTCAAGGCGGATCAGCGGCGACCCGACCGCGAGCACGTCGCCCGGCTTGCCGCCGAGCCATTTGACCCTGCCCTCGACGGGGGAGGGGATCTCGACCGTCGCCTTGTCGGTCATGACGGCGGCGAGCACCTCGTCCTCGCGGACATTGGCGCCTTCCTTCACCATCCACTCGACGAGCTCGGCCTCGGCGACGCCCTCGCCGACATCGGGCAGCTTGATCACATATTCGCCCATCAGCGGGCCTCCTGCTGTGTATCGTGGTGCGATACGGATGGATTGACAGATGTATCAGTTGATGATACATAGACGCCATGATCAGGTCGCTCAAGGGGCGCATCGCCGAAGCGATCGCCGCCGCCAGGCGGCCGAGGGGATTTCCGCCAGATCTCGTCAGGCGCGCCGAGAACAAGCTCGCCATGATCGAGGCGGCGGCGAGGCTTGAGGATCTTCGCGCGCCGCCGGCGAACCGGCTGGAGGCGCTGAAAGGCGACAGGAAGGGACAGCATTCGATCAGGATCAACGATCAGTGGCGGGTCTGTTTCATCTGGAAGGATGATGGCGCGCATGAGGTCGAGATCGTGGATTATCATTGAAAAGCAGACATTCGAGGCGGGGGAATCGAGCCCTGCCGGAGGGGCGAGGAGGCCCGCTGATGTCGAAACTGAAATTCGCCGTCCATCCGGGGCGCATTCTGAACGAGGAGTTCATGGAGCCCATGGGGCTCTCGGCCATCGCGCTCGCGCGTCATATCGGCGTGCCGCGCACGCGGATCGAGCGCCTCGTCCGCGGGGAGACGGCGATGACGGTCGATACCGCCGCTCGCCTCGCCGCCGCATTCGGAACAACGGCGGCGTTCTGGATGAACCTGCAGACGGCTTTCGATTTGCAGACGGCGCCGCCGGTCAAGGGCGTGAAGCGGATCGTTGCGCTCGCCGTCGCATGAATGACGCCTTCTCAATCGCGGGGCCGCTTCCATCTTGCCGCCCCCCGGAAAGGGGGGAAGCAAAGAGCCGCAGCCTGTTTCAAGGCCCGTCACGCCGCCTCACTCCATCACCTGTTTCAGCGCCGCGCCGAGGCGTTTCGGCCCCGGAAAGTAGTGCCATTCATGCGCGTGCGGATAGGGCGTATCCCAGCCGGCGACGCGGATCACCGGCGCTTCGAGATGATAGAAGCAGCGCTCGGTCACCACGGCCATGAGTTCGGCGCCGAAGCCGCAGGTTTTCGGCGCCTCATGCACGACGACGCAGCGCCCCGTCTTCGCGACCGAAGCCTCGATGGTTTCGAGGTCGAGGGGAACGATCGAGCGGAGGTCAATGACCTCGGCGTCGACGCCGGTCTCCTCGGCGGCCGCGAGCGCGACAAACACCATGGTTCCATAGGCGAGGATGGTGACCTCGCTCCCTGCGCGCCGGATCGCGGCTTTGCCAATAGGCTCCGTGTAATGGCCGGCCGGAACCTCGCCGAGATCATGCGCCTTCCACGGCGTCACCGGGCGGTCGTGATGGCCGTCAAAGGGGCCGTTATAGAGGCGCTTGGGCTCGAGGAAGACGACCGGGTCGTCGTCCTCGATGGCGGCGATCAGGAGGCCCTTGGCGTCATAGGGGTTTGACGGGATGACGGTCTTGAGGCCCGGAATATGCGCGAACAGCGTCTCGGGACTCTGGCTGTGCGTCTGGCCGCCGAAGATGCCGCCGCCGGTCGGCATGCGCATCACCATCGGCACGGTGAAGTCGCCGGCCGAGCGGTAGCGGATGCGCGCCGCCTCCTGCGTGATCTGGTCGTAGCCCGGAAACATATAGTCCGCAAACTGAATTTCTATGCACGGGCGAAGACCGTAGGCGGCCATGCCGATCGCGGTCCCGACAATGCCGGATTCCGAGATCGGCGCGTCGAAGCAGCGATGCTTGCCGTATTTCTTCTGCAGGCCCTGCGTGCAGCGGAAGACGCCGCCGAAATAGCCGGCGTCCTCGCCATAGACGACGACGCGCGGATCCTTCTCCATGGCGACGTCCATGGCGCTGCGGACGGCTTCGATCATGGTCATGCGCGGCATCGCTCAGACTCCCGCTTCCTGGCGCTGGCGGACCAGATGGAGCGGCATCTCGGCGTAGACGTCCTCGAACATGGTCTTGGGGCTCGGATTGGGCCCCATATGAAGGGTGCCGTTCTTCTCGGCCTCCTTCTGGAGCTGCACCATCTCGCTTTCGATCTCGGCGCGGGCCTGGACGTGGCGCTCCTCGCTCCAGAGCTTCTTCGCGATCAGATAGGTCTTGAGGCGGTCAATGGGATCGCCGAGCGGCCAGGCCGCGAACTCCTCTTTCGGTCTGTAGGCGGAAGGATCGTCGGACGTGGAGTGCGCGCCGCCGCGATAGGTGACGAATTCGATGAGCGTCGGCCCGTGTCCGGCGCGGGCGCGCTCCGCGGCCCAGCGCGCGACGGCGTGCACGGCGAAATAATCGTTGCCGTCGACGCGCAGCGAGGGAAGCCCGAAGCCGATCCCGCGCGAGGCGAAGGTCGGGGCGCGCCCGCGCGCAATGCCCTGGAAGGTCGAGATCGCCCACTGATTGTTGACGATGTTGAGGATGACCGGCGCCTTGTAGGTCGAAGCGAAGACGAGCGCCGAATGGAAGTCGTTCTCGGCCGTCGAGCCGTCGCCGATCCAGCCCGCCGCAATCTTCGAATCGCCGGCGATCGCCGCGGCCATGGCCCAGCCGACGGCCTGCACGAACTGCGTCGCGAGATTGCCCGAAATGGTGAAGAAGCCATGCGCCTTCGACGAATACATGACCGGGAGCTGGCGGCCCTTCACCGGATCCTTCGCGTTGGAATAGCACTGGTTCATCATGTCGAGGACCGGATAGCCGGACGAGATGAGGAGCCCCTGCTGGCGGTAGGTCGGGAAATTCATGTCGCCGGGCTTCAACGCTTTCTGGAAGGCGCAGGCGATCGCCTCCTCGCCGAGCGAGAGCATGTAGAAGGAGGTCTTGCCCTGGCGCTGCGCGAGCAGCATGCGCGCGTCATAGGCGCGGACCTTGAGCATGTCGCGCAGCCCGGCGAGCGCGGCTTCGTCCGTCATCGACCCCGCCCAGGGGCCGACCGCACGGCCCTCATTGTCGAGAACGCGGATCAGGGAATAAGCGAGATCGTGAACGTCCTCCGGCGCAGCGTCGATCGGGGGTTTCCTTGCATCGCCGGCCCGCGGGAAGACGAGGCCCTCAAAGGTCGGCCTGTCGCCGGGACGGAACTGCGGCTCCGGCACATGGAGCGTTGGGGCGGCGTGCGGCTGGTCCGGCGCGTCCTTCATGGCGGGGCTCCCTGGCGCGCCGCGCTTCCGGCGGCTTCTCGAACGGCGGTCGGTCTAATGCGGCCGGGCGGGAAGGGCAATTGTTGGCGCCTTCGTGCACAGTGCGCGTTCTTTCCCCGGGATTCCCGCTGACAGTCTTTGCGCTGGCGCAAGAATGTCTCGCAGAGCGGGGCGCGCCCTTTGGATTCCCGCTCCGGCGGCGACTGAAAAAAGCGTCAGACGGCCTGTAAGCCGGGTTCTGTACTCCCTTGCGGGAGCGGCGACCATTCCTCTTGGACGGCGCTTGCGCGCCGCCTCCAGCAACCAACCCGGACCGCATGGGCGCGGAGATGCGCCTGCCCGGAGGCGCGCGGTCCCTATTCGGTCTTGCTCCAGGCGGGGCTTGCCATGCGCGCCCCATTGCTGGAACGCCGGTGCGCTCTTACCGCACCTTTTCACCCTTGCCGCGGCCGGAAGGCCGGGGCGGTTCGATCTCTGTGGCGCTGTCCCTCGGCCCGCCCATTGCTGGACCTGCCGGCCGGGCGTTACCCGGCGCCTCATCTCCGTGGAGCCCGGACTTTCCTCCCCGCCTCGCGGCGGAGCGGCCGCCCGGCCGTCTGACAGGCCATGAGATGCGGGCGGGGCGTGGCGGGGTCAAGGGACGGCCGAAAAAACCTGCGGCCGGTCGGGTTCGGGCGCCTGACCGGCCGCTTTCTCCCCCAGGTCCCGAGCGGCGGTGCGGTCCGCCGCCAGTTCCCGAGCGGGTTCCCCCAAACGCGGCGAATGGGCGGTTCGCCGGAAGAGGCGCGGAGCGCACAGGGCGCCGCTGGTTTTCGGCCGGAGGGGGTAGGCGGATCCGCCGCTCGGAAGGGGCAAAGGCGGCGTTTCGAATTCGCTCCGGCCCGCCAGGAAGGGTCCTGACCGGCCGAACATGGCACTGGCGGGGAGAGGGAGGCTGTGACCTCCATCACAGTCCGGCGCATTTCGGGCCCTGGGCGGGCGGCGCTCAAGGCGCGAGGCGGCGGCGGCAAGTTGGTGTAAGACCCGCTGATGCGCGACCCTCTCGACTTCACCGGAAAATCCGTCCTCGTCACCGGCGCGGCGAACGGCATCGGCCTTGCCTGCGCCAGGGCCTTCGCGGCGCGCGGCGCCGCCGTCACCCTCGCCGACCGGGACGCCGCGAAGAACGGGGCGGCCGCGGCGGCGATCGCCGCCGAGACCGGCGCGAAGACCTTCGCCGAGACCGCCGACATCGCCGACGACGCCGCCTGCGCGAGGCTCGTCGCGGCCCATGTCGCGCGCCATGGCGGCCTCGACGCGCTCGTCAATAACGCCGGCATCCTCGCGACCGGCGACATACTGACCCTCAAGCCCGACGATTTCGACCGTGTGCTGAGGGTCAATCTCCGCGCCGTCTTCGTGCTGACCCAGCTCGCCGCGCGCGAGATGGTGGCGCGGAGGACGAAGGGCGCGATCGTCAACATGTCGTCGCTGAATTCGGTGCTCGCGATCCCGAACCAGGTCGCCTATGTGACCTCGAAGGGCGGCGTCCAGCAGCTCACCAAGGCGGCGGCGCTGGCGCTCGCCGAACATGGCGTGCGCGTCAACGCGGTAGGACCGGGCTCGATCATGACCGACCTGCTCAAAACCGTGATGGCGGACGAGGAGGGAAGAAAGCGCATCCTGTCGCGCACGCCGCTCCGCCGCGTCGGGGCGCCGGAGGAAGTCGCCTCCGTCGTGCTCTTCCTTGCGAGCGACATGGCGTCCTACATCACCGGCGAGACCGTCTTCCCCGATGGCGGGCGCGCCGCGCTCAACTATACAGTGCCGGTATCAGATGGCTGAGCCGCGCGCGCGCGTCGCCGTCGATATCGGCGGGACCTTCACCGACATCGTGGTCGAGCGCGGCGAGGCGCTTTTCTCCGCCAAGGTGCTGACCACGCCGAAGGCGCCCGAGGAAGGCTTCCTGCGCGGCGTCGAGGAGGCGCTCGGCCGCGCCTCCCTCGTCCCCGCCGATATCGCCGTCATCATCCACGGCACGACGCTCGCGACCAATGCGCTCATTGAGCGCCGCGGCGCGAAGACGGCGCTCATCACCACCGAAGGCCATCGCGACGCGCTCGAAATGGCCTATGAGAACCGCTTCGAGCAATACGACATCAATATCGACCGGCCGAAGCCGCTCGTCCCGCGCTGGCTGCGCCTTCCCGTCCGCGAGCGGATGAACAAGGATGGAAAGGTCCTCCTTGCGCTCGACGAGGCGGGCGTCGCAGCGCATCTTGAAACGCTGGACCGGGAAGGCGTCGAAAGCGTCGCCATCGGTTATCTTCACGCCTACGCCAATCCCGACCATGAGCGGCGTACGGCGGCGATCATCGCCCGCGCGCGTCCCCGCCTGTCGATCACTCTCGCCAGCGAGGTCGCGCCCGAAATCCGCGAATTCGACCGGCTCTCGACCGCGGTCGCCAACGCCTATGTCCGCCCGCTGATGGAGCGCTATCTGCGGGCGCTTGAAGAGGCCCTCGGGGCGCGCGGATTCAACTGCCCGCTTCTGCTCATGACCTCCGGCGGCGGGCTCGCGACCCTCGACCAGGCGGCGCGCTTCCCGATCCGCCTCGTCGAATCCGGGCCGGCGGGCGGCGCCGTGCTCGCGGCGGCGCTGGCGCGGGATTTGACGCTCGACCGCGTCATCTCCTTCGACATGGGCGGGACGACCGCCAAGCTCTGCCTCATTGACGACGGCGCGCCGCAGACGGCGCGCGCCTTCGAGGTCGATCGCTCCTACCGCTTCCAGAAAGGGTCGGGCCTGCCAGTGCGCATTCCGGTGATCGAAATGGTCGAGATCGGGGCCGGCGGCGGGTCAATAGCGCATGTCGATTCGCTGAACCGCCTGCAGGTCGGTCCCGAGAGCGCGGGTTCGGAACCCGGCCCCGTCGCCTATCGGCGCGGCGGGACGCGCCCGACCGTCACCGACGCCGATGCGGCGCTCTCGAAGATCGATCCCGAACGCTTCGCCGGCGGATCGATCGCCTTCGATGTCGAGGGCGCGCGCCGCGCGCTCGCCGTCCATGTCAGCGGGCTCGGTTTCGAAGGCGATCTCGCCGCCTACGCCGTCACCGAAATCGTCGACGAGAACATGGCCGCGGCGGCGCGGGCGCATGCGCTCGAATGGGGCAAGGACATGGGCGCGCGCGCCATGATCGCCTTCGGCGGCGCTGCGCCCCTGCACGCCGCGCGGCTCGGCGAGAAGCTTGGGCTGGCGCGCATCGTGGTCCCGGCCAATGCCGGCGTCGGATCGGCCATCGGCTTTCTTCTGGCGTCGGCCGCCTATGAGGTCGCGCGCTCCAGGCCGATGCGTCTCGACGCCTTCAGCGGCGCCGCCGTCGCCGCGCTTTTCGCGGAGATGCGCGCCGAAGCCGCCGCGGTGGTCCGCCAGGCGTCTGAAGGTCCGTATACGGAGAAGCGAACCGCTTTCATGCGCTATCGCGGCCAGGGACACGAGATCGCGGTCGATCTCTCCGGCGGAATCGAGGCGGATTCGGCCGCGCTCGCCGCCGCTTTCGAGGCGGCCTATAAGGGGCTTTACGGGCGCACGATACCCGGCATGGAGATCGAGGCTTTGACCTGGTCCCTGTCGCTTTCAGGGCCGGTTCCCGCGCGGCGTTTCAGCGCCCGCCGCATCCCCGCGCGCCGGAGAATCCCGGACATGAGCCGCGAGGTTTTCGATGCGGCGCGCGGCCGGCGACTTTCCTACGGCCTCTTCGAGCGGGGCGAGCTCGCGCCCGGCGACATTGTCGATGGGCCGGCCCTCATCGTCGAGGACCAGACGACAACGGTCGTCAGCGCCGCTTTCGAGGCGGAGATCGACGCGGCGTTCAACATCATCCTTATACGGAACGGCAAGGCATGACGGGTCCCGGGCAGCTCGCGCTTCAGCTCATGTGGAGCCGCCTCATCGCCGTGGTCGAGGAGCAGGCGCAGACGCTGATCCGCACCGCCTTTTCGACCACGGTGCGCGAGGCGGGCGATCTCTCCGCAGGCGTTTTCGACGCGAAGGGCCGCATGCTGGCGCAGGCGGTGACGGGAACGCCCGGCCATGTGAACGCCATGGCGGCCTCGGTCGGTTTCTTCCTGGAGAAGCATCCGCTGGAGACGCTCAGCGAGGGCGACGCGCTCGTCACCAACGATCCCTGGCGGGGGACGGGCCATCTCAACGATTTCACCGTGGTGACGCCGGTCTTCCGCAAGGGCAGGGCGATCGCGCTCTTCGCCGCGACCTCGCATGTCGCCGATGTCGGCGGGCTCGGATTTTCGGCCGATGCGCGCGAGGTCTATGAGGAAGGCCTGCAGGTGCCAATCTCGTTCCTGTTCCGGCGCGGCGCCCCCAACGAGACCCTGCTCGAGATCCTTGCGGCGAATGTGCGCGATCCGGTTGCGGCGCGCGGCGATCTCTATTCGCTCGCCGGCTGCAACGAGGCGGGCGCGCGCCGTCTCAACGAGACGCTCGACGAATTCGGGCTTGAGGGGCTCGACGAAACCGCGCGCTTCATCCTCGAAAACTCCGCGAGCGCCATGCGCGCCGAGATTGCGCGGCTGCCGAAAGGGCGCTTCGAGAACGCCATGCGCATCGACGGCGCCGGCTCGCCTATCGATCTCGTCTGCCAGGTGACGATCGGCGCCGACGCCATCGACGTGACCTTCGACGGGACCTCGCCCATGGCGGCGCGCGGCGTCAACGTGCCCCTGACCTACACGCAGGCCTACGCCTCCTTCGGCGTGCGCTGCGTCATCGGCAATGAGGCGCCGAACAACTGGGGTTCGCTCGGGGCCGTGCGCGTCTCGGCCCCGCCGGGCTCGATCCTCAATGCGCCGCGCCCTGCCGCGGTTTCGGCGCGCCATACGGTCGGGCAGATGCTTCCCGATGTGGTGCTCGGCGCGCTCGCCAAGGCGATCCCGGAGCGCGTGCCGGCGGAGGGCGCCTCGGCGCTCTATCTCCCCGTGCTGCTCGGCGAGAGCGCGCGCGGCGAGCGCTTCGTCATCAATCCCTTCTATACCGGGGGCACCGGCGCGCGGCCCGGCAAGGACGGGCTTTCCTGCACGGCCTTTCCCTCAGGCGTCAGGAGCACGCCGGTCGAGATCAACGAGACCACGGCCCCGCTCATCATGTGGCGCAAGGAATATCGTCCCGACTCCGGCGGGTGCGGTGAATTTCGCGGCGGGCTCGGCCAGACGATCGAATTCGCCCATGCCGAGGGCCTGCCCATGACCGTCTCCAAAATGTTCGAGCGCCTCGATCATCCGGCGCGCGGGCGCGAGGGCGGCGGCGCCGGCGCGCCGGGCGGCGCGAGGCTCGACGATGGAACGCGGCTTCCCGGCATGGGCCGCGACGTCATTCCGGCGGGGCGGCGCTTCGTCATGGAGACGCCGGGCGGCGGCGGCAAGGGCGATCCGAAAAAGCGCGCGCGTGACGCGCTGGATGAGGACATCCGCGCAGGTCTGGTGACCAAGGACGGCGCGAAGGCCTATGGCTGGGCCGGCGGCAGGAAATAGACAGTAGACGGAATATGTGTCTCTCCCCCGTCTTCGGGGGAGAGGGGCGAGGGGCGAGGGGGCTCAGGATTCAGGTTTCAGGTTTCAGGTTTCAGGCGTCCGGCGGGCCCTCACCCCCGTCCCCTGTCCGCTTCAAAGAGCGGGAGAGGGG
>CAYTVQ010000097.1:0-9220 GCA_964441615.1 uncultured Caulobacterales bacterium
GGGCACCCGGCCGTGCTTGAAGCCGCCATTGTCGGCAAGCCGGATCAAAAGTGGGGCGAGGTCGTCAAGGCTTTCATTGTGAAACGTCCGGACAAGGATGTTTCTCCTGGAGAGCTGGCGGATTTTCTGAAGCCGAGAATCGCGTCGTTCAAATTGCCGCGTGAAATAGCGTTCCTCGATGCACTGCCGCGCAATCCATCCGGCAAGATCCTCAAGACCGCCTTGCGCGGGCTTTAGCAGGGGGCCGCTGATTCGTCTCCAGGGCTGCCTCGGCTCGTCGCGACGACTCTGGCGGCCAGCGTCCAAAGCCGTTATAGGCCCTACAAAATCCAGATCGGAGGAACGTGTGAACAAGTGTCTACTCGGGCTGGCGGCGGGGGTGTCGCTTATCGCGCTCGCCGGCGGCGCCGCGGCGCAGGACGCCAAAACTGAAACCCCGGCGGCTCAGACCATGACGAAACATACTGTTGCGCTCGACCACCCGATGCTTGCTCCATGGACGGGCGATTTCGGCGGTCTGCCCCCCTGGGACAAGGTGAAAGTCGCGGAATTCGTCCCGGCCTTTGAAGCCGCGATCGCGGCCGCTGAAGCTGAAGTCGATACGATCGCCGCAAATCCCGCAAAGCCAAATTTTGAGAACACGATTGCGGCGATGGAGAAGCAGGGACGCGCGCTAACGCGCCTCGGCACGCAATTTTACGTCTTCGACTCGACCATGAATGACGCCGCAATGCAGGAGGCGAGCAAGGTCATCTATCCAAAACTTGCCGCCTATTCCGATAAAGTGGCCCAGAACGAGGCGCTCTTCCGGCGCGTCGAAGCGATCTACCAGGGCAAGGTCTACAAGAAGCTCAAGCCGGAGCAGAAGCGTCTCGTCGAGGACAATTACAAGACCTTCGTGCGCAACGGGGTCAATCTCGATGCGGCTGGCAAGAAGCGCCTGACGGAGATCAACCAGCGTCTTGCCGCTCTCTACACACAGTTTTCTCAAAATCAGCTCGCGGATGAACAGAACTACGTCACCTGGGTGAAGAAGACTCAGCTCAAGGGACTGCCCGACGCGGTTGTCAGCGGCATGAAGGATGCTGCGAAAACGAAAGGAAAACCCGGACAGTACGCCGTTCTGAATACGCGCTCCGCGGTCGAGCCGGTGCTCACCTATGCCGAGGATCGCAAGCTTCGCGAGCAGGTCTGGCGCACTTTCGTCAATCGCGGCGACAATGGCGGCGAGACAGACAACAACAAGATCATTGCTGAAATCCTGCAGCTCAGGGCCGAACGCGCGAAGCTCCTTGGTTACAAGACGCATGCACATTGGCGTGTCGAGCCGCAAATGGCGAAAACGCCGGAAGCCGCCATGGCGCTGATGGAGTCGGTCTGGCCTAAGGCCGTGGCGCGCGTCAAGGAAGAGGTCGCCGACATGCAGGCGATCGCCGACAAGGAGGGCGCCAGGATCAAGATCGCGCCGTGGGACTATCGCTACTATCAGGAGAAAGTGCGCAAGGCCAAATACGACCTCGATATGAACGAGGTGAAGCCTTATCTCCAGCTTGAGAAACTCCGCGAAGGGATGATGTGGGCGGCGAGCGAGCTTTACGGGATCGATTTTCAGCCGATCGACAATGTTCCTGTTTATCATCCGGACGTGCGGGTGTGGAAAGTCGTGGACAGGACGACGGGCAATCCGAGCGGCCTCTGGTATTTCGATCCTTACGCGCGCGAGGGGAAACAGTCGGGCGCATGGATGAGCGAATACCGCACCCAGTCGAAATTCGACGGCGAGGTCCTGCCGATCGTCTCCAACAACTCAAACTTCGTGAAGACCACGGACGGCAAGCCGATTCTCATCTCATGGGACGACGCCGAAACGCTGTTCCACGAATTCGGCCACGCGCTCCACGGCTTGCTCTCAAACGTGACCTATCCAAGCCAGGCCGGCACGAATACGGCGACCGATTTCGTGGAGTTCCCCTCGCAGATCAACGAGCACTGGCTCTCGACGCCGGAGGTGCTGTCGAAATTCGCCATTCACTATGAGACCGGCGCGCCGATTCCGCAGGCGCTCGTCGACAAGATCAAAGCGACGCAGACATTCAATCAGGGCTTCGCCACGGTCGAGTATCTGGCCTCGGCGCTGGTCGATATGAAGCTCCACCTCGCGGGCGACGCCGAGATCGATCCCGACAAATTCGAGAGGGAGACGCTGGCGGCGCTTGGCATGCCGGAGGAGATTGTCATGCGGCACCGCACCCCGCAGTTCGGACACATCTTTTCCGGGGATGGATATTCGGCCGGCTATTACAGCTATCTCTGGTCGGACGCGCTGACGGCCGACGCTGCCGAGGCCTTTGTCGAAGCCGGCGGCTTCTTCGATAAGGCGACGGCGACGCGGTTCAAGACATGCATCCTGTCCGCGGGCGACACCAAGGATCAGGCGGAGGAATTCCGCTGCTTCCGCGGCCGAGACGTCGATACGGCGGCGCTCATGCGCAAGCGCGGCTTCCCGGTCGATGCGGCGACGCCGAAGCCGTTGAAGAAGTGACCTCGGGCGACGCCGCCGGTCGCGGCGGCGTCGCGGTTTCTCGCCCCTGGGGTTTCCGTTCGCCATTGCCAAGACAGGCGAAGCGTCACTGCCCGCAGGGCAGCATCGGCAGGATGCGTTCTTCGATCAGCGCCATTGTCTGCTGATGCATGTTGCGCGTGTTATAGGCGGTGCGCGTCACAACGATGGCGGCGCGCAATGAGGGCAGGGCGACCATATGGTTGCCGCCATTTCCCGCCATAAACCAGGCGTCCAGGGGCCCGCACGCTGAATTGTAGGTCCGCTGCCAAATCTGGTAGCCATAGCTCATGCCCATGAAGGCTGGGCGTCGCTGCGTCATCATCTCCCCGATCCAGTCTCCAGCCACAATCTGCCGGCCGTTCCAACGGCCGCGATCTGTCAGCATCCAGATGATTTTTGCGAGATCGCGGGACGTCAGTTCGAGGCCGCCCCCGGTCTGAAATTCACCGCTTGGCGAACGGTCCCACTGGGCGCGGGCGATGCCGAGCGGGTCAAAAATGCGACGGGCGACATAGCTGTCGATGCGTTCGCCGACGGCTCGTTCGACGATTTGGCCAAGCAAAAACGATCCTGCTGTGCAGTAGCGCCAAGGCCCGAGACCATCCGACTCGCGCTTCCATCCGCCCATGACCGGAAGATCGAGCGCAAACCTCGTCCACGAGGGAGTCGGATACATATTCTCTTCATTGCCTGGCGTCTCATTGTTGTCGTCGCAGTCGAGCGCCGAGGTCATGGTCATGAGGTCGCGGATCGTGATTTCGCGTTTGAGCTGGCTGTCGTTGAGGACCGGTTCGAGATCAGGAAAGAAGGACAGGACCGGCGCATCGAGGTTCGCAAGCTTGCCGTCGGCGATCGCCTGTCCGACGGCGAGGGCGACCATCGTCTTGGTCGCGGAGCGCGTGTCGTTCAGCTTGTCTGGCGCGCCATCGCCGCGATAAAACTCGAGCGCGAGCCGGCCGTCGCGGACGATCAGGACGCTCGTAGTGTTCGGCGCTGCATTTCGCGCCAGCGCCTCTTCGAGTTTTTTGACGGCCGGCTGATTGAGATCGCGAGAGTCTGCGCGTCCAAAGCCATTGCCGGTCGTGCAGGCAGCTAGGCATAATGCCGCAAAAAGTGAGCACGCTTTCATCGCCAACCCCATTGAACCCGGGGCAGGCTACCGAAGAGCGCGGTTCCCGTCTTGAATGTTTGCAACCTGTCAAAGGGAGGCTTCTCGGACGGCGCGCGGGGTCGCGCCAATAGCCGTCTTGAACTCGCGCGAGAAGTGAGACTGGTCGGCATAGCCGGCAAGGCTTGCGATCTCAGCCAATGGGAGGCGCGTCGTCGCGAGGAGCCCGCAGGCGTTGCGCATTCTGAGACGCCGCAAGAAGGCTCGCGGGCCGATGCCGTGATGCCGGCGAAATGCGCGCGCAAGATAAACCGGAGTCACCCCCGCCGATGCGGCGAGGTGCGCGACGCTGACATTCTCGTGGCCCGCAACGTCGTTCATCAGCTCGGTGACGCGCGAGAGCCAGCCCGGCGCGTTGAAGTCGGGTTCTGGCGACGGTTCGCCAACATCGGCAAGAAGGGCTGCGGATACTGCATCCAGCGCCGTGCTGTCCGCCTCGACCGTGAGAGCGCCGGCGACGAATCGCGCTGCGACGATCGGGTCGCCAATACAGACCGGGCTGTCGGGAAGGCGGATGTCCTCACTCTCGATGCTGTTGGCGGAAATGTGAAGGCTCGCAAAGCGGCCTGTCGCCGAGACGAACCGGTCTATGTGTTCTGTTCCCGGAGGATTGTAGACGAGCGTCCACGGGCCCCGATAATCGCCGTAGCTGTCGGCGGCGGTCTCATAGGCGCCGTCGATGACGAAGACAAAATGGGCGTCCTGATGCGCATGCTCGATGACGTCCGGCAGCGCGCTCGCCTTGCAGTAATGCGTTCCGCCGATGCCGAACTTCACCTCTTGCACGCCAAACACCTCGCCGAGCCCAAGTCTGCGCATTTCGCGTCGCCCTGTCGGCGCCTCAGGGCGCTGTTAATTTCCGCCCCAGACGGCCTTGACGCGCGCGTCACGGCCGCAGGCGCTCCGATAGTAACGGTACCGGTTCGGATTCTTGATGTAGTAGTCTTGGTGATAGTCCTCGGCGACCCAGAAATGCGCGCGCTCGCGTACAGGGGTGACGATGTTCTTCTTCAGGATTTTCTCGCCGTCCGCGATCGCGGCCGCGGCCGCCGATTTCTCTTCCGGGTTGGCTGCAAATATCGCCGTCCTGTAGGACTCGCCGCGATCACAGAACTGGCCGCCATTGTCGAGGGGGTCGATATGGCGCAAAAAGTAGTCCGCCAGCTGGCGATAGCTGACGGTCGCCGGGTCATAGGTCACCTCGACCGCTTCGACATGGCCTTCATGGTTTCGATAGGTGGGGTTTTCGAGCGCGCCGCCGGTATAGCCCGAGACGGTCGCCTTCACGCCCGGCAGCTTGTCGAAATCCGACTCGACGCACCAGAAGCAGCCTCCGGCGAAGACGGCGCTCGCGAGGCCGGCCGGCGGCGGACCGGACTGGCCGGCTTCGGCGGCGAGCGGCGTCAGGGCTAGGGCGACAAGCAGGGCGCGGCGCATCAGCGGCCTCCACGTTTTTCCGTAGCGCTTTTACTACGGAGATCGGGGATGGCGGGATCACGATTTCATGCCTGTTCCGTGATCTGAGTGTCCAGCGCCGTGAGAGTCGGCCCGCCTCAGGCCGCCGCGGGTTTGGCTTTCTTGGGCGGCGGCGCTAGCTTGTGAATTTTCTGCCGGGCCAGAACGAAAGAGCCGATCATCACAAGCAAGCCGAAAAAGCGGACCACGAACACCCCGAGATTGTCGAAGAAGCTCGTGAAAAAGCCGCCAATGGTCGCGTAGATGGTTTGGATGCCGACACCCGACAACGCCTGGCTCGCAATCGGCCAGACGAACCGGTCAAGGAGCAGGGCGAGCAGCGCCATCCGCCAGACTGGCGCGCCATTTTTCACGAACATCGCGATGAAGAACGCGATGACCACCGCCGGGACGATGTCTGCGCCTGAAAACCCGAGCGCGACAATGTATTTGAGGTCTTCCATGACCGCCTCCAGATCGTCCAATTAACGCGCCAGCATGGTTAAAGGGCGGTAAAGGAACGGGCCTTGAGCGCAAGAAGCGGGTGGCTCGACGCCATGTGGGATCCCTAAATTTCGCCCGAACGCCCTTGGAGACAATATGCCCGTCTTGGCCTCGTCCTCCCGCGCTGACGGCTACGAACCGGTCGCCCGCGCCATTGATTACCTGGTCCGGAACTTTGAGGCATCGCCCTCACTTGAGGACGTAGCCGCCGAAGTCGGACTGTCGGCGTCGCATTTTCAGCGCGTGTTCAAGGCCGGGGCCGGCGTGTCGCCGAAGCGCTTCATGCAATTCCTCGCAGCGCATGAGGCGAAAGGCGCGTTTCGCCGCGGCGAAACGGTGCTTGACGCTGCTCTGTCGGCGGGGCTCTCGGGACCCTCGCGACTGCACGATCTTTTCCTCGTTTCCGAAGCCATGACCCCTGGCGCCTTCCGGCGCAAAGGGGAGGGCGTGCTCATCCGTCACGCGTTTGTCGCCGGTCCGTTCGGCGAGACTCTCCTGGGAGCTACGGAGCAGGGCGTCTGCTGGCTGAATTTCTCGGGCGCATGCGGCCGGCAGGCGTCGCTCGACGAAATGAAGTTGGACTGGCCGGCCGCGGAATTTCTGGAGGATCGGGAGTTCGTGGCGCCGCTCGCAAGGTCCGCCTTCGCCTTCGCCCGCGGCGAAAGGATCGACAGGCCGCTCGGGCTATATGTTCAGGGTACGAATTTTCAGCTCAAAGTGTGGGAGGCGCTGCTGCGCATTCCTTTTGGCGAAACCGTCACCTACAGGGACGTCGCGGGCGCGGTAGATACTCCCTCGGCCGGTCGCGCGGTGGGGGCAGCCATAGGCGCGAACATGGTCTCGCTCCTCATCCCCTGTCATCGCGTGATCCTCTCTTCAGGGATCATCCATAACTACCGGTGGGGCGCTGGCAGGAAAAAGGCCCTGCTCGCCATGGAGGCGGCGATCCGGGCAGGCATCGGGTGAATCTGGCGGGTCGGGAGCGGCGAGGCCGCAATGGTGGGCGGTGAGGGGTTCGAACCCCCGGCCCTCTGGGTGTAAACCAGATGCTCTACCGCTGAGCTAACCGCCCGCCGGACTGACACTATCAGGTTTTGCCGGAGGGGACGCCTCGTCAGTTCAAGGCGTCCTTCAGGCCTTTTCCGGGGGCGAATTTCGGGTGGACGCTTGCAGCGATTTTGATGGTCTCGCCAGTCCGCGGATTGCGGCCCTCGCGCTCTTTGCGCCTGGTTGCGGAGAAGGTGCCGAAGCCGACAATCCGAACGTCATCGCCCTTGCGGAGCGCGTCGGTGATGGCGTCGAAAACCGAATCGACCGTGCGCGTCGCCTCGGCCTTATTGATGCCCGCCATCTCAGCCACGCGGTCGATGAATTCGTTCTTGTTCATTGTTGGCGATCCTTTCGGCTCAAAATTCCAGACCGGATTATCGCCCGGCCCAACTGGCCTCGCAAAGGAAAAGGGGCGAATTTGTTGGGTGTCGCCTGCCAGGCCGATGACAAAGTGTTGGTTCTGTGAGGTTTTTTCTAATTGTTTCGGATGTGGAATTGACGCCATTTTTCGCGTTCATGGTCGATGCATCTGTCGATCAGTTCGCGCCAGACCGGTTCGGCGATTCGTTTCGAAAGGCCTCGCAGTTCGGCCTCTGCAATAATTTTCGAGAGGACCTCATCGATGCGCCATTGCAGCCGCACTTCGTCCGCACTGGGTTTCAGTCTGGCCGCCGCCTCGATATAGCCCTGCCGCTCAGCCATGAGGGCAACGAGCTGGCGATCGATTCGATCGATCTCCGCCCGCACCTCGTGCATGTCGCGGCAGGATTGGGCCGGCGTAGTCGCGTCTGCGGCTGAATCCTCCTGGCCATGGCGAAATGGCTTGGTCATGGGCTCTATTTGGCTCAAGCAGGGGCGAAGCGCCACGGCCAATGCGCATTCATAGCGCCGCATCGCGACAAACCGGATCGGGCCAGCAGACCCCTTGATTTTGCGACGACATGGCTGTATATGACAGTTCCGTGACACTTTTGTCTCGGTTTGGTGACAGGAGTACGCCCATGGCCAATATCCCGTTTTCCCCGACCCTGATCCCGGCGGATTCGCGAGTGCTGGCCTTGCGCCGTCAGATCGGCGCTGCGGCCGGATTCGTGCTCATGGCCATAGCGGCCGGCGCGATTGGCGTCGCCGGCGCAATCGCCACCTTCGGATTCTGATCCTGAGGAGGCCGAAGCGGATTGACCTGACAGACTAGAGCCGGCCCTTGCTGGGCCGGCTCTTGCCGCTTTCGGGTCAGTGGGTGACGACCTGATCGTGACCGTCGCCCTCCGGGGCCGCAGGCGAAGGCGTCGCGGCCTTCTCGTTCCACTCAATGGCGGTCAAGGGCCTTACAAGCGCCAGAGCAAGAACCTCATCAACCATTTTAACCGGCACGATTTTCAGCCCTTGCTTTACGTTGTCTGGAATCTCGGCGAGGTCCTTCTCGTTTTCTTCCGGAATGATGACCGTCTTGATGCCCGCGCGCAGCGCCGCGAGAAGTTTCTCCTTCAGGCCGCCGATCGCAAGCACGCGCCCGCGCAGCGAGATCTCGCCGGTCATGGCGATATCCTTGTGCACCTGGATTCCCGTAAGGACCGAGACGATCGCCGTCGCCATCGCGACGCCGGCAGAAGGCCCATCCTTCGGAGTGGCCCCTTCCGGCACGTGAATATGAATGTCGGTTTTCTCGAATACGGGCGGTTCGATGCCGAAGGCGGCCGAACGGCTGCGCACATAGGATGCCGCCGCTGACACCGATTCCTTCATGACATCTTTGAGGTTTCCAGTGGGCGTCATGCGGCCTTTGCCCGGCATCTTCACCGCTTCGATGGTGAGGATGTCGCCCCCGACGGAGGTCCAGGCCAGGCCGGTGACGACGCCGACACGGTCTTCCCCGTCGATCTCACCGTGGCGAAACTTCGGCACGCCAGCATATTCGGGGAGATTATCCGGCGTGATCTCAAGAGACGACTTTGCGCCGGTTTCGATCTCGCGCACAGCCTTACGGGCAAGGCGCGCCAGCTCCCGCTCAAGGTTTCTGACGCCCGCTTCCCTTGTATAGCGGCGAATGAGCGACATGAGGCCTGCGTCCGTGATCTTCCATTCGCCCTCCTTCAGGCCGTGGTCAGCGCGGAGTTTCGGCAGGAGGTGGCGTTTCGCGATCTCCAGCTTTTCATCCTCCGTATACCCCGGAATGCGGATGATCTCCATGCGATCCAGCAGAGGCTGAGGCATGTTGAGAGAGTTTGCGGTCGTGATGAACATCACGTCCGAAAGGTCGTACTCAACCTCAAGGTAGTGGTCCATGAAGGTTGAATTCTGTTCCGGGTCGAGAACCTCGAGCAGTGCCGACGACGGATCGCCGCGAAAATCCTGGCCCATCTTGTCGATCTCGTCGAACAGAAAAAGCGGGTTCGATTTCTTCGCCTTCTTCATCGACTGGATGACCTTGCCCGGCATCGAGCCGATGTAGGTTCGGCGATGGCCGCGGATTTCGGCTT
>CAYTVQ010000098.1:0-9187 GCA_964441615.1 uncultured Caulobacterales bacterium
CCGGCAATCTCATCCTGATCGGCGCCGGCATCTGGATGGGGACGGGCATTATGGTCATGAAGCAGATGATCAAGATCAAGGTCTGACCGATGGAAGACTTCGTCAACACAGTGACGGACCGCCAGTTTCAGATCGCGCTTCTTGTGGCGCTCGCCGCCGCCGCGACGGTCTACACCGTGCTCGAACCGTTTTTCAAAGGCGATCGGCTCAAGGAGCGGATGAAGTCGGTCGCGAACTACCGCGAGACGCTGCGCCAGCAGCAGCGCGAATCCTTCGCGAAAAAGGGCCAGACCAGACTGCGCGCCGCCACGGCCTCGGGCATGTTGCGCGAAATCGTCGAGGCCCTGAAGCTGTTCGAGCTGCTCGACGCCGCAGAGGCGCGCAAAAAGCTGGTCATGGCCGGATTTCGCGGCCCGCGCCCGGTCTTCATCTTCATGGCGGCGCGCATCGGCATGCCCTTCGTCTTCGCGATCGGCTGCTGGGTCTATGTCTATGTGCTCAAAGCGGTCGAACTCGACAGCTTCGGCAAGCTCTGTGCGCTGTTTCTGGCGTTCGGCGCCGGATTTTACGCTCCCAATGTCTACATCAACAACACGGTAAAGAAGCGCCAGCAGAAGGTGCAGCTCGCCTGGCCCGACTCGCTCGACCTTCTCCTGATTTGTGTTGAATCCGGCATGTCGATCGAAGCGGCTCTGCAAAAGGTAAGCGAGGAGGTCGGGATGAACTCTCCCGAGCTCGCCGAAGAGCTCGCCTTGACGACGGCCGAGCTCTCCTATCTTCAGGAGCGCAAGCAGGCCTACGTCAACCTCGCCGAGCGAACCGGCCTCGACGGGGTCAAGGGCGTGACGACCGCGCTCATCCAGTCGGAGAAATACGGAACGCCCCTCGGACAGTCGCTGCGCGTCATGGCGCAGGAGAATCGCGAGCTGCGCATGCAGGAGGCGGAGAAGAAGGCGGCCGCGCTCCCGCCGAAGCTCACGGTGCCGATGATCGGCTTCTTCCTGCCGGTTCTGTTCGCGGTCATTCTCGGCCCCGCGATCATGGGCGTGATGAACCTGAAATAGCCGCGGCTATTCGGCCGCCTGGGTCTGTGGCGTATGCGCGGGCTCGGGCTCCTCGCCTTCGATCGCCAGTTCCTCGCCCGCCTCGACAATCAGCGCATTGTCGCGCGCGCGGGCATAAAGACGCAAAGCCGGCGGCGTGAAGATCAGCGCGAGGATCAGGGGCGCAGCGAATTGCCATGCGGCGGGCAGCCGCAACTGCAAAATCGCGACTGCGCCGGCCAGCGCCGTCAAAGACAGGAAGATGACCGTCACCATTGCGTGGGAGAGTCCGAGCCGGGACAATAGCTGGTAGAGATGCTCCCGGTGCGCCGAGAGGAGATTGCAGCCGCGCAGGCCCCGATGCGCGAGCGTGAACCCGACGTCAAAAAGGAAGGGCAGCATGACCAGCAGGCCGAAATAGGCGCTGACCGCGCCCTCGGTTTCATTTGCCGCGCCGATGGCGGCTGCGGCGAACAGGAATCCGATCGCCTGGCTGCCATTGTCGCCCATGAAGAGCCGCGCCTTCGGGAAATTCATGGGCAGGAAGGAGAGAAGCGAGACGGCGCCAAGGGCGCACAGGATCGCCCAGAAGGCGCCGCCATTGAACGCGGACGCGGCCGCAAGCGCCGCCAGCGCCAGCGCGCCGCAGGCGGCGGCGATGCCGTTGAGGCCATCCATGAAGTTGTAGGCGTTCATGAATCCGACGATCCAGAGAATCGTGAGCGGGGCGCCCCAGGGTCCGAGCATCGTCTCGCCGAGAAACGGGAGCGGCGCGGACTCTAGCGGGCCGAACAGGGCGACGAAGAACATGGCGAGCGCCATCTGGGCGAAGAATTTCAGCGATGCGCTCAGATTGAAGCGGTCATCGGCAAGTCCGAAAAGGAAGGCGCCTGTCATCAAGGCGGCGAACATGAGCGCCGGCCTGGCGAAAAGCGTCCAGTCGGCGAAGGCGGCGACGAGAGCGAGGCCGACAAGAAACCCGCAGAACACCGCAACCCCGCCGGATCTCGGCGTCACAGTCACATGACTCGAGCGCGCATTGGGCCGGTCGAGGAGGAAATCCGAGAGCGCGAGCATCCGCGACAGAAGCTGCGTCACGGCGAGGGCGGCAAGACCGGCGGTGAGCACGACCAGCGCCGCGGAATATCCTTCAACCAGCGCGCTCAAGATCCCCGCCTTTCACGCCACGACGCCGGCGGCCATGGACCAGTAGCCGCGGCTCCCCGCCGTCACTGCGGCGCGCCGCGCCGCCCCCGGCGACGTGTATAGACCAAAAACCGTGGCGCCGCTGCCAGACATTCGGGAAAAAATGCATCCGGGCTGGGCGGCCAGCATTTGCGCCGATTCCGCGACCAGCGGTTCGCGGGCGACAGCAAGAGGCTGCAGATCGTTTCGGGTTCCGGACAGATACTGGATGAGCGCCTCATAGGCGGCAAGTCTCCGCCGCCGCGCCGGATCGGGCGCGCCGGGGTTCGGATTGGCGCGGTCGAAGGCGCGGAAAATTGGTCCCGTCGGCATGGGGCGTCGCGGATTGACGAGCGCAATCCATAGCGGGGGCAGCGAGGGTCCTCTTTGCGTCGTCTCGCCGGCGCCGCTCACATAGACAGGCCGCGCTGCAAGGCAAGCCGGCACATCGGCGCCGAGCTGAAAGGCGAGCGCGCGCAGGCGGGTCGCGTCGAGATCGAGCCGCCACAGCTTCATGAGCGCGCGCAGGGCCGCTGCGGCGTCCGCCGAGCCGCCGCCAATGCCCGAGGCGATCGGCAGGCGCTTGTCGAGCGTGATGCGCGCGCCCTCGTCAATGCCGGCGGCGGATTTTAGGGCAAGCGCTGCGCGGTGGACGAGGTTGTCCTCAACAGGAAAGGGCGCCAGGGCCGGCGCGAACGGACCTTCGATGTCGAGGCTTATCTCCGATGCAGGCGCGACGCGGATGCGGTCGCCGTCATCGGCGAAGACAAAGAGGCTCTGCAGGTCGTGCAGGCCGTCGGCGCGCACCGGCCCGACATGCAGGAACAGATTGATCTTGGCCGGTGCGGTTTCCTCGATCATTCGCGCCGGTCGGCCGCCCTTTGCTCCGGCTCGTCCTTGAGGCCCCCGGCGAGCTTGCTCTGGATGGCCCGGTCCTGCACAGGCGTCGGCTCGAGCTGCAGCGCGCGCTCCCATTGATAGCGCGCCTCGAGCCGGCGCCCGAGACGCCAGTAGGCGTCGCCGAGATGATCCGTAATCGTCGGATCGGAAGGCTCCATCGCGGCGGCTTTCTCAAGATTGAGCACAGCCTCCTCGTAGCGCCCGAGCTGGTACTGGGCCCAGCCGAGGCTGTCGACGATGGCGCCGGAGTGAGGCGCCTTCTCGATGGCCGTCTCAAGAAGCGTGAACGCCTCATCGAGATGAAGGCCGCGCTCCGCCCAGCTATAGCCGAGATAGTTAAGCGCTGTCGGCTCGCCAGGCGCAAGATTGACGGCGCGCTTCAGATCCCTTTCCGCTTCCGGCCAGCGATCGAGTTCGATCAGGGATGCGGCGCGGGCGACAAAGTAGCGCCAGGCGCCGGGCGGCGTTTCGGCCCCGAGCGAGTCGATGACTTTGTCGAACTCGGCGACGGCGGCCTCATGATTGCGCTGGTCGGCGTGAAGGGTTGCGAGCGCCGCTTTCAGTTCGCGGCTGTCGGCGTCCTGGCGGATCGCAGCTTTGAGAAGACGCTCGGCCTCCCGCATCTTCTTTGCGGCGATGAGGCCAGTCGCCATGTCGAGGCGTGATTGCGCAAAATACGGCGAAGAGGGCGGGATCGGAGAGAGCGCCGCCGCGGCCCCCGCATGATCGCCATAGAGACTGAGGATGAAGCCAACGAGGTGGCGCGCCTCATCGAGCGAAGGATCGAGATAGACCGCAAGGCGGGCCCAGACGAGGGGGAAGTTGAATCGCGGCTCTCCGACCCTGAAGCCCGCCTCGATCGCGCGTTCGCGCTCGCTGGCCGCATCCTGAATCATGGCGACCGCAAAGGAGTAGACGGCCGCAGCGGCGCCTTCAGCCGCGGTCGCACTCATGAACTCAAGCGACGGCTTTCCGGCGGCGAGGCGCTTCCCGGCGAGGCGCGCCGCATGCCCCGCCGCGCCGTCCTCAAGCGCGAGGATGGCGTAGTATTGGCGGGCTTTGTCGGCATCGACGCGCTCAAGGAGGGCGCCGTAGGCGCGGCCTGCGAGCGGCCCGCCGAGGCCTGCGACGGCCGCCTCAAGGGCCATGCGGGCCTGTTCGACGCGGCCGGCTTCGCCCGCCAGCAAACCCTCATGGTACTGATTGAATCCGCCGAACAGATCGGCCGGCGGATCCGCGAGCTTCCTTAAGGCGGCGTCCGGCCCGGCAAGCTCCTTTTCGATCCAGACGTCGGCGAGGAACGCCAGAGACCGGATAAATGTCGCGCCGGACTCCATGGTCAGCGTCTTGCGCGCCTCCGCGTAGTCGCCGTGCTTGATCTGGCGGGCTGCGATTGTCGCGCGTGCAAGGCCGTCGTCCTCCTCCGGGGCCCGAGCGAGAATGAGGGCCGCATAGGGCGCAGCGGCCTCGATATTGCCGGCCGCGAGCTGGTAAAAGAAGGCGTCCTTCAGGAGCGACGTTTCGTGGGGGGCTGCGGCATGAGCGGCGGCATAGACGCGAGCCGCGTCGTCAAGCGCGTTGGCGCGTGCGGCGAGGCGGCCGCTCAGATAATCGCCCGAAAGACTCCCCTTCGCCGGCGCGCTGGCGCAGCTCGGCGAGGCGAGGCCGGCGGCCACGATCAGTGAAAGGACGAAAGCGCGCACGCGACTCTCCTACATGTTCGAATAGTTGGGCCCGCCGCCCCCTTCCGGAACGGACCATGTGATGTTCTGCGCGGGATCCTTGATGTCGCAGGTCTTGCAGTGAACGCAGTTCTGCGCATTGATCTGGAACCTTGGCCCTCCGCCGCCTGCGCCATCGAGAACTTCATAAACTCCAGCCGGACAGTAGCGTTGCGCCGGCTCGGCGTAGAGAGGCAAATTAGCCGCGATGGGGATTGACGGGTCCTTAAGCCTCAGGTGGCAGGGCTGATTTTCTTCGTGGTTTGTATTCGAGAATGACAGGTTCGTGAGCCGGTCGAAGGTCAACACCCCGTCCGGCTTTGGATAGTCGATCTTCCTGTGATTGGCCGCGGGCTCGGTCGCCTCGGCGTCGGTCTTGCCGTGTTTGAGCGTGCCGAAGAGCGAGGCGCCGGAAAAGAGCGTCGTCGACCACAGATCGACGCCTGACAGCGCGATGCCCCCGAGAAGCGTGCCGAACTTGGTCCATAGCGGCTTGGCGTTCCGCGCGCGCCTCAGTTCGCGCCTGACCGGGGAGCGGTCGTAAGCGCGCTCATACTCCTCAAGCGTGTCGCCCGCGCGCCCGGCCGAGATCGCATCGAAGGCGGCGTCGGCGGCCATCATGCCCGTCAGCATCGCATTGTGGTTGCCCTTGATTCGCGGCACGTTCACGAAGCCCGCGGCGCAGCCGATCAGCGCGCCGCCTGGAAATGCAAGCTTCGGCACCGACTGATAGCCGCCTTCGGTGATGGCGCGCGATCCATAGGCGAGGCGCCTCCCGCCCTCCAGAAGCCCGGCGATTTCCGGATGGGTCTTGAACCGCTGAAACTCTCCATACGGATAAAGATAGGGATTGCGGTAGTTCAGGTGGACGACGAAGCCGAGCGCGATCGTACGGTCGGAATAATGATAGAGAAACGAACCTCCGCCGGTCGAATTGTCGAGCGGCCAGCCGAAGGAATGCTGCACATGCCCCGGACGGGCCTTCTCCGGCGCGATCTCCCAGATCTCTTTGAGGCCGATGCCGAATTTCTGGGGATCCCGCCCCTTCGAGAGGTGATATCGCGCGATGATCTCTTTAGAGAGCGAGCCGCGCGCGCCCTCCGCGAGCAGCACATATTTGCCGTTGATCTCCATGCCCGGCTGATATTGCTCCGTAGGCTGTCCGTCCTTGCCGATGCCGACCTCGCCGACGACGACGCCGCGCAGCGAGCCGTCGGCGCGAAAGAGCGGCTTCGAGGCGGCCATGCCGGGATAGATTTCGACGCCAAGGGCCTCCGCCTGCTCCGCGAGCCAGCGGCACACGAGCCCCATGGAGACCACGTAATTGCCGTGGTTCTTCACCATGGGCGGCATCAGGAATACTGGAAGGGAGGCCGATCCGGCGGGCCCGAATATCTTGAAGCTTTCGGAGGCGACAGGCGTATCGATCGGCGCGCCTTTCTCCTTCCAGTCGGGGATGAGCGCGTCCAGCCCGACGGGGTCGAGAACGGCGCCTGAGAGAATATGCGCGCCGACTTCGGAGCCTTTTTCGACGATGACGACATTCACGTCCGCGCCAGCGGCGGCGGCGCGCTGCTTGAGGCGGATGGCGGAGGAAAGGCCGGCGGGACCCGCGCCGACGATCACCACGTCGAAATCCATGGATTCGCGTTCGGGCGTTTCAGACATGTCTCAGGGCCTCGCGATCATGCCGCCGGCGGCGGCGCCTCCGGCCGTTATTGGCGGTTTTTGAATGTATTGGCAAAGGCCGATCGCAGGCGAAGGCGCCGCGCGGGCTCGATCCGTGTGCGTCATTCAGGGCGGGGAGCTACTGCGGGCCCTCGGTATCGGGCCGCGTCTCGTCCTCGGACGCCGGCGGCACGGTGAAAATCTGGCCCGGATAGATGAGATCAGGGTCGCGGATCTGCTCGGCGTTCGCCTCGTAGATGATCGTGTATTGCGCGCCCTTGCCATAGGCCCGGCGCGCGATCCGCCACAGGCTGTTGCCCGGCTGGACGATCACCTTGCCGTCGCGGAGGTCGATGTCGCTCGGTCGCGCCCGTTCGAAAGGGAGCTCGATCGCATATTTCGGCCGTCCGTTTTCATCGAGCTGGACGACGGCGAGCGTGTAGACGCCGGGGGCGATCGCCTGCGCCGGCGAAATCGTCCAGCGCCCCTGCGCATCTGCGGTCGCTTCGGCGAGGAACTGGCGGTTGATGAAGAGCTGCACGACGCGCGCCGGCTCGGCGCGGCCGGAGAAGATGACCGCGCCGGAATCATCGTAGTCGATGACATCGAGCGAGAGCGGGCCAAGACCTGGGCTTTCGTCGGTCGGCTCCTGAAGGACGACGCTCGGGCCGCCCGGCGTCGTGCGCACGACCAGCGGCCGGTCGCCCGCACGCTGCGGCACATAAATGATGACGGTCTGGTCCGAGCGGATCGTCTGGCCGTCCGTAGTCGTCATATCGAGGCTGAGTTCGACCGGTCCGGAGGCGAGCGGCGTCGGGCTGTCAAGGGTCCAGGAGCCGTCCTCGATGGCCGTGGTCTCCGCGAGCAGTTCGCCATTGGCGTAGACGCGAACGCGGGCGCGGGGTTTCGCGCGCCCGGCGATCGTGGCGTCGCCGTTTCGCGTCACGTAAACAATGTCAAAGCTCGGCAGCGCCGGCGCTGTCTTCGCGGCTGGCGCGCCCGGCGTCGTCGGCTGATCAGTCGGGCCCGCCGGCGCGATCGGAGCCGGAACGTCGCCCTGCCGCATGGCGCTCCACACGATGAGGCCAAGCACGACGATCAGCGCCGCTATGATCAGAACGCGCATTGAGCAACCCCGCTCCCGCCCTCGGATTTTTACTTTACCGAGAGGGCTTTCCGACTACAATGGCGACCCAACCAAGAAGACCATTCAAGGCTATGAAATCGCTGTGCGTTTACTGCGGATCGCGGAGCGGGCGCGATCCGGACTTCGGCGCCGCCGCCAAATTCATCGGACAAGAGGCCGCCCGTCGCGGCATCCGCATCGTCTATGGCGGAGGCAAGATGGGGCTCATGGGCATTACGGCGGGCGCTGCGCGCGACGCTGGCGGCCGGGTGTTCGGCGTGATCCCCGACTTTCTGGTGGAGCTCGAGGGCATCCTCGAAAATGTCGATCACAAGGTCGTCAAATCGATGCATGAGCGCAAAATGCTGATGTTCGAGGAGTCGGACGCGATCTGCGCGCTGCCCGGCGGCATCGGCACGCTCGAGGAGCTGATCGAGACGCTCTCCTGGGCGCGCCTTGCGCTGCACCACAAGCCGATCATCGTCCTGAACCAGAAGGGCTTCTGGACGCCCCTGCGCGAATTGTTCCAGCATCTTGTCGAGCAGGGCTTCGCCGCGCCGGAACTCCTCGAGGACCTCACTTTCGTCGATCGCCCGCAGGACATTTTTGCGGTGATGGAAGCCTCGCGCGTTCGCGCGCTTGCGGAGTAGCGGCTAACCGGCCGCATTCTTCCTTTTCCCGCCGGTCTTGCGCGCCTCGCCCTTCGGCCTGGCGGCCGCCGCCGCTTTGGGCTTCTTCGCGGCCTTCTCCTTGGCCGGCGCCGCTTTGGCTTTTGCGGATCTGCTCTTTGCGGGGCGCTTTTCGCGCGCGGCGATGAGACTTAGCGCTTCCTCGACCGTGATTTTCTGCGGGTCGAGATCGCGCGGCAGGGTCGCATTGGTCTTGCCGTGCTTGACGTAGGCGCCATAGCGACCGCTCATCACATGGACCGGCTCGCCCGTCTCGGGGTGGGGTCCGAGTTCGCGCAGGGGCTTTTGCGCGGCGCCGCCGCGGCCGGCCCGCGGATCGGCGCGCTTTTCGTCGATCAGCGTGACGGCGCGGTTAAGGCCGATCTCGAACACCTCATCGATCGAGGCGAGATTTGCGTAAGTCTTGCCGTGCTTCACATAAGGACCGAAGCGGCCGAGAGCGGCCTCGATCGGCTGACCATCCTCCGGGTGCGGACCGACGGTACGGGGCAATGACAGGAGCATCAATGCTTTTTCGAGATCGATGTCGTCGACTTTCCAGGTCTTCGGGAGGCTTGAGCGTCTTGGCCTTGTTTCGGCGTCCTTGTCGTCGCGTCCGAGCTGCACATAGGGACCGAAGCGACCGATCTTCAGAAAGACTTCCGCGCCGTCCGGATCGACGCCGAGAAGTTTCTCCCCGCCCTCGATTGCATTCTGCTGGTCGCTCGCGGAGAGCTGTCGCGTATAGGCGCAATTCGGGTAATTCGAACAGCCGATGAAGGCGCCGAATTTGCCGGTCTTCAGCGAGAGTCTGCCGGCGCCGCAGGCGGGGCAGCTTCGCGGATCGCCGCCGTCCCCGCGTTTGGGGAAGATGAG
>CAYTVQ010000099.1:0-9129 GCA_964441615.1 uncultured Caulobacterales bacterium
CGAAGGAGATCCAATGCTGCGCGACCATCCTCTGACGGACGAAAGCTCGATCGGCCCCGGGAGCCTCATCCTCAACATTCTGTGGCTCGCGCTCGGCGGCGCGGTGGCGGCTCTCGGCTGGTTCTTCGCCGGGTCCATCATGATCCTCACCATCATCGGCATCCCCTTCGCGGGCGCCGCATTCCGCAACGGGATCTACACGCTCTGGCCGTTCGGGGCCGTCGCGGTCGACCGCGACCGCTACTATGGCGAGGATCTCGGCACGGGACTGCTCGGCTTCATCGGCAACATCGTCTGGCTCGTCCTCGCCGGCTGGTGGCTGGCGCTTGGGCATCTCGTCGCCGCGCTGCTCCTTGCGGTCACGATCATCGGCATTCCCTTCGCGTGGGCGCATGTGAAACTCGCCGGGATCGCGCTCTGGCCGATCGGCCGCAAGATCGTCAGCACCGATTTCCGCTACCGCTGAGCGGGCGCCGGCGCGGTCTCGCCGGAACCGCGCGCCGCGCTGACCAGCATGATGATCCCGACGATGGCGACCACGCCAGCGACGAGCCAGCGCAGCGCGTCGAGCGGCAGTTCCTTCACGATGAAGGCGGCGACCAGCACCGCTGGAATCCCGCCGAGCGCCAGACCCGAGACGATCTTCGGCGCGATGCGCCCGGAGCGGATGAAGCGCAGCGAGGCCGCCGGCATCAGGAAGGCGCAGGCGCCCATCATGATCGGAAAGGCGAGACGCGGATCCATGCCGAACAGCGACACGGTGATGAGCGCCGGCGCATAGAGCCCGATGCCAAGGGTCATCAGCGCGCCATAGAGAAAGAACAGCGCGGCGGCCGCTGCGAACATCGCCGGTTCGAGCGTCGTCGCCGTCCCGCCCCCGGGCATCAGCCCGAGATTGCGCGCCGAGTAGAGCGCCGCGGCGACGAGGAGCGCCACGCCCATGCCCGCCTGGATGGTCCGTCTCGGCAGTCCCGTCACCACGCGCGCGCCGATGAGCGCGCCCGCCATCGCCGCAAGAATGAGCACGAGCAGCAGCGCGACATCGACTTTGACGATGGCGATGAAGATCAGGGCCTGCGCGATGGTCGGCAGCGCGTGGCCGACATTGAGCGTGCCCGGAATATTTTCATCCGCCGTGAGGCGCAGACCCTTGATCGCCGCCGTCGTCGGCGCGAAGGAGCCGATGCCGAGCGTGTCGAAGAAGTTGGTGACGGCGCCCAGCACGATTGCGACCGGCGACGGCAGCCAGGGCTCGCGCGTCTTCAGAAACTTCGCGAACCAGGCCGCAAGAAGGATGACCGCCGCCAGAACCAGCAGCGCCTGAAGCAGATAGACGATCATGAACGCCCCTCGTTCGCCGGCGGGCGCCCTCGCTCCGCCCCGTCACGCCGCCTTATAGAGCGTCTCCTTCTTCGCCGCCATGTCGCGGAACTTCTGCGGCGGCGAGAAGCGGGCCCCGTATTTCTGCGCGAGGCTCTCGGCCTTCCTGACGAAGGCCTCGACGCCGATGGTGTCGATATGGCTCATCGGCCCGCCGGTCCAGGGCGGGAAACCCCAGCCGAAGATGGCGCCGAGGTCCGCTGACTGCGGATCGTGCACGATGCCGTCGGCATAGCACTGGGCGGCCGGAATGAGCTGCGCGTAGAGAATGCGCTCCTTCGTCTCTTCGAGGCTCGGCTGATCCTTCGCGGTCGGGAAATAGTCGGCGACGCCCTTCCAGAGATATTTCTTCCCGCCGTCCGCCGGATATTCATAGAAGCCCTTGCCGGCCTTGCGGCCGAGGCGCCCGAGCTTGGTCACCATGACGTCGAGCAGCTCCTCGACGCCGGTCGGCTTGTAGTCCTTGCCCAGTTCCTTCTTCGTCGCGTCCATGATGCGCTTGCCGAGTTCAAGCGACGTTTCATCGACCAGAGCAAGCGGCCCGACGGGGAGGCCGAGCGATTTCGCGGCATTCTCGATCAGCGCCGGCTTCACGCCTTCCTTCACCATGAGCATGGCTTCGTTGAGGTACGGAGGAACGACGCGGTTCGTATAGAAGCCGCGCGTGTCCTTCACGACGATCGGCGTCTTCTTGATGAGGCCGACATAATCCAGGGCCATGGCGAGCGCCCTGTCGCCCGTGCGCGCGCCCGGAATGATCTCGACCAGCGGCATCTTGTCGACCGGCGAGAAGAAGTGAACGCCGATGAACAGGTCCGGGCGCTCGGAATGCTTGGCGAGGCCGGTGATCGGCAGGGTCGAGGTGTTGGAGGCGAAGATCACGTCCTTGCGGATCACGGCTTCCGTCCGCTTGATGACATCGGCCTTGACGTCCGGATCCTCGAACACGGCCTCGATGATCATGTCGACGTCCCTGAGGTCGTCATAGGAGACGGTCGGCCTGATGCGCGCGAGCAGCTCGTCGGCCTTCGCCTGCGTCATCTTTCCCTTGCCGACCGCCTTGTCGACGATGCCCTTGGAATAAGCCTTGCCTTTCTCTGCAAACGGAAGATCGCGGTCGAGCAGCACGACCTCCATGCCGCCCTTCGCCGTCACATAGGCGATGCCGGCGCCCATCATGCCGGCGCCGAGGACGCCGACCTTCCTGATGCTGAGCTTTTCGACGCCCTTCGGCCGCTGCTCGCCTTTCTCCGCCGCCTGCTTGTTGATGAACAGGGTGCGGATCATGTTGCGCGTCTGCGGGCTGGTGAGAAGATTGTAGAAATACTTGACTTCGATCTTCAGCGCCGTGTCGAAGGGAACGACCGAGCCCTCATAGAGACACGAAAGGATGTATTGCACCGCCGGATAATTGTGGTTGGTCTCGCGCTGCGCCATGGCGTTTGAGGCCATGTGGAACTGCACCGCAGCCGGATGGGTCGGCCCGGCGCCGCCCGGATATTTGAAGCCCTTTTTGTCCCAGGGCTGCGCGACCTTCGGGTTCGCCTTCACCCAGGCTTTCGCCTTGGCGACGATCTCGCCGCGCGGAGCGACCTCGTTGACGATGCCCTGCGCCAGCGCCGTCTGCGGGTCGATCGGTTGGCCCTGCGTCGCCAGCATGGCGGCGTTCTGGAGTCCGGCGAGGCGCGGCAGGCGCTGCGTGCCGCCGGCCCCGGGAAGGAGCCCGACCTGCACTTCCGGCACGCCGAGCTGGATCTTCGGATCGTCGGCGACCACGCGGTAATGGCAGGCGAGCGCGACTTCGAGACCGCCGCCGAGCGCCAGGCCGTTCACCGCCGCGGCGACCGGCTTGGCGTAGGCCTCGCCGTTCTGGAGCGCCTTCGCCGAATGGCCCGAGGTTTCAAGCTTGCGGAACATGCGGCTCAGCGCCGAAATGCCTTCGAGCTGCTCCTTCCTGCTCGCGCCCTGCGACGCCAGCGCGCCGCCGCCAAGCATGCGGAGATCGGCGCCCGCGAGAAAGCCGGACGCCTTGCCGGACGTGATGACCGCGCCCTTGATCTTCTCGTTCGTGCAAAGATCATCGACGAAGGCCGAGAAGTCCTTCATCAGATCGAGGTTCCAGACATTCATCGACTGCCCGGGCAGGTCGATGGTGACGAGGGCGATGCCGTCGGCGTCGATTTCGACTTTGAGCGTGGTGTAGGTGGTCATGTCTTGGTCCGTTTGCTGCTGAGATTCTTTGTCACGTCGAACGCCGTTGTCTGCAGGCATGGCAGGCGCATGAAGCGCCATTCGGCACGAAGTGGACGAGCCCGTGGGTGACGCCGCCCTCGCTGTCAAAGCGCGACGAAATCAAGTCGAAAAACGCGGCGTCTCCGTTTTCGTAATAGCGCCTGACCGCATAGGCGACCATGTCCGCATACTGAATCATACGGGTTGCCTTGGAATCCACAAAAAGGGGCACATCAGTCAGGTTGTATAGCTTTCCCCACTTGTGCCCAATGGTTCTGAAGTTTCTGGCGAGGCCCTGCAGCGAGGTCTCGTATGCGGACTTATCGAGGATAATCAGGCCCCGTTGGGTATTGTTTTGCTTGTGGAGTCGGCCAAGAAACCTGTCGAACCGGTTGCAGATCTGTTCGAACGCATACTCCATTGGATCTTCAGGCGAGATGGCGGCCTTGTGAATCGCCGCCGCGAACAGATGAACGAGCTTAGACCCGCCAAGTAGACGCAAGGCTTCGTTATATGCGGCGACTCGGACTCCCCGCTGAATGCCGCGCCAGTGCTTGCGGCCGCTCAACATGTCCGATGCGCGAAACTCCAGTTCCGTTGGACTGTCGGGCCATATGGTTTGAGCGATAGCGTCAAGCTTTTCCGACAGCCAATGGGGCTGACGCTCAAAAACCGCAATCCCGCCAAGCACGATATGCCGGTCAGCAGAATTCTGGACTGATCCAGAATCGTCAAGATAGAGCAAAAACATATGAAAAGGCGGCCGGGCGGGACACATGTCCCAACGACTTGCTTTGGCAAGCCTCCCAACCGCGATCCCTATCTAGCAGCCTGCGCATTGATTTTCAATAGCCTAGCGAATTCACAATTAGCTGCATCATACCCGCTCGATGATGGTCGCCGTGCCCATGCCGGCGCCGATGCAGAGCGTCACGAGGGCCGTCGATTTGCCGGTGCGCTCGAGTTCGTCGAGCACCGTGCCGAGGATGATGGCGCCGGTCGCGCCCAGAGGGTGCCCCATGGCGATGGCCCCGCCGCAGACATTCATGTCCTTGTGGTCGATGTCGAGGGCCTGCATGAAGCGCAGCACCACCGAGGCGAAGGCTTCATTGAGCTCCCAGAGGTCGATGTCCTTCTTGGTCATGCCGGCGCGCTTCAGGGCCTTTTGCGCCGCAAATTCAGGCCCCGTGAGCATGATGGTCGGCTCCGAGCCGATCGAGGCGAAGGCGCGGATCTTCGCGCGGGGCTTGAGGCCCGCCTTCTTCCCGGCCGCCTCATTGCCGATCAGCACCGCCGCCGCACCGTCGACGATGCCCGAGGAATTCCCGGCATGGTGCACGTGATTGATCTTTTCGACATCGGCGTATTTCTGGAGCGCCACCGCGTCGAAGCCGAAATTCTCGCCGAGCATGGCGAAGGAAGGCGGCAGCGCCCCGAGGGACTGCATGTCCGTATTCGGACGAACCGTCTCGTCGCGGTCGAGCACCGGCTCGCCCATCACGTCCTTCACCGGAATGATCGACTTCCTGAAGCGCCCTTCGGCCCATGATTTTGCGGCGCGCTTGTGGCTCTCGACGGCATAGGCGTCGACATCGTCGCGCGAGAAGCCGTATTTGGTGGCGATCAGGTCCGCGGAGATGCCCTGCGGCACGAAATAGGTCTTGAAGGCGACCGCCGGATCGACCGGCCAGGCCCCGCCGTCCGAACCCATGGGCACGCGCGACATCGACTCGACGCCGCCGCCAATGGCGAGGTCGGCCTCGCCGGCCTTCACCTTGGCCGCGGCGATGTTCACCGCCTCGAGCCCGGAGGCGCAGAAGCGGTTCACCTGAATGCCAGCGGTGGTCTCCGCATAGCCGGCGTTGAGCAGGCCCGTGCGCGTGATGACCGCGCCCTGTTCGCCGACCGGCGAGACGCAGCCGAAGGCGGCGTCATCGACGAGCGCGGTGTCGAGCTTGTTGCGGTCGCGGACGGCTTCGAGGACCTGCGTCACCAGCTGGATGGGCGTGATCTCGTGGAGCGCCCCGTCGGCCTTGCCCTTCCCCCTCGGCGTGCGCACGGCGTCATAAATATAGGCCTCGGTCATGGGCGTGATCCTTTCAGCGGGTCGTTACGGCGGCGGAACCGGACGGCGTCCAAGGGCTCCGCATTTCCCCGCCTAACTAGGGGGCGCCATGGCGCTGCGCAACGCCTCGCTGCAGTTGCGAGAAAGCGGGCGCGGCGCTCCCGTCCGCATCGGAGCCCGCCCCCTCGCTGGGGGCGCCGGCCGCGGGGCCGGATTGCTTCCTTCCGCAGGGCGTGGCTACACCCGCCGGCATGCCAGCAGCTGCTCTCCCCTCCCTTCGCGCCCAACTGCGCGCCCACACTCTCGCAGATGAAGACCAGCTCGCCCGCCGGCTGATCGCCGAGGCCGATATCGGCGCCGCCACGCGCCGCCGCGCGCAGGAGAAAGCCGCCGCCTTCGTCAAATCGGCGCGGGCCGACGCCGGACGCTCCGGGCTGATCGACAAGTTCCTCCAGGAATACGGCCTCTCGACCGCCGAAGGCGTGACGCTGATGCGCCTCGCCGAGGCGCTGCTCAGGACGCCCGACGCCGCCACGGCCGACGCCCTCATCAAGGACAAGGTCGAGGCCGGCGACTGGGCCGCGCACAAGGGCAAGAGCCCCTTCCCGCTCGTCAATTTCTCGACCCGCGCGCTCATGCTGACCGCCGCCTGGCTTGACGAGGTCGAAGCAAAGGATCCGACGGGAAAGATCCTCAAGGCGACCAAGGACATACTCGACCGCGTCGGCGAGCCGGTGATCCGCGCCGCCGTCGCGCAGTCCATGCGCATCATGGGCGAGCATTTCGTCCTGGGGCAGACCATTGGCGAGGCGCTCCAGCGCGGCCGCGCCTATGCGCAGAAGGGATACAGCTTCTCCTTCGACATGCTGGGAGAGGCGGCCCACACCGCCGCCGACGCCGAGAAATATTTCGGCGACTACGCCCGCGCCATCGACGCCATCGCCAGCGGCGCCGGAAAAGAGACGCCAGCGGACAATCCCGGAATCTCGGTGAAGCTTTCGGCTCTCCATCCGCGCTATGAATACGCCAAGCGCGGGCGGGTGCTGAACGAACTCGGGGCCAAGGTCCGCGAACTTGCGATCGCGGCCAGGCGGGCCAATATCGGTTTCAACATCGACGCGGAGGAATCCTTCCGGCTCGATCTCTCGCTCGACCTCATCGAGGCGCTGATGCGCGATGAGGGCCTCGCCGGCTGGGACGGATTCGGCGTCGTCGTGCAGGCCTATCAGCGCCGGGCGACCTTTGTCATCGACTGGCTGGCGGCGCTCGCGCGCGACACGGGACGGCGCATGATGGTGCGCCTCGTCAAGGGCGCCTACTGGGACGGCGAGATCAAGCGCGCGCAGGTGATGGGTCTTCAGTCCTATCCCGTCTTTACACGGAAGGTCCTGACCGACATCTCCTATCAGGCCTGCGCGCGCCGTCTCTTCGCCAATCTCGATGTCTTCTATCCGCAGTTCGCGACGCACAACGCCTTGACCGCCTCCCTGGTCAGGGAAATGGCGGGCGAGGCCCGGAAGTTCGAACTCCAGCGCCTGCACGGCATGGGCGAGGCGCTGCATGACAGCATTTTGAAGGACGGGGCCCGTTCGCGCATCTATGCCCCGGTCGGCGGACACCGCGAGCTTCTGCCCTATCTCGTGCGGCGGCTCCTTGAGAACGGCGCCAATTCCTCCTTCGTCAACCAGCTCTTCGATCCGGACCTTTCGGTCGAGGACGTGGTCGCCGATCCGGTCGAGGAGGCGCGCGCGCTCGACCGGCTGCCAAATCCGATGATCCCGGCCCCGCGCGATCTTTTCGCCGGCGAACGCCTGTCGGCGAAAGGATTCGACTTGAGCGAGCCGGAAGCGGCGGCGCGTTTCGCGACGGCGGCGGCGCCCCTGGCCGGCGCCCCGCTGACTGCGAGGCCGACCATCGGACCGACCCGGGGCCGCGCGGAAGAGGTGCGCAATCCCGCCGACCGGCGCGAGATTGTCGGGCGCGTTGTCCTTGCGGGTCCCGAAGACATCGAGACGGCCTGCGCCGCCGCGTCTGCCGCACAAGGCGCCTGGGGAGCGCGCCCCGCCGCCGAGCGCGGCGAGAGTCTCCGCCGCGCCGCTGCAGCGCTCGAAGCGCAAACGGACGCCTTCCTCCATCTCGCCGTGCGCGAAGCGGGAAAGACGCTCCCCGACGCCGTCGCCGAAGTGCGGGAGGCCGTCGATTTCCTGCGCTACTATGCGCGCGAGGCCGAGCGCCGCGAACTCGCGGGCAAGGCGCGCGCGCCCCTTGGGGTCGTCGCCTGCATCAGCCCCTGGAACTTTCCCCTCGCCATCTTTCTCGGGCAGGCGAGCGCCGCGCTCGCCGCCGGCAACGCCGTCATCGCCAAGCCCGCCGAACAGACGCCGCTCATCGCCGCCGAAGCTGTCGAACTCCTGCACGAGGCGGGCGTGCCGAAAGACGCGCTCATTCTGCTTCCCGGCGACGGCCCCACGGTCGGGGCGCCGCTGGTCAGGCATCCCGCCGTCGCCGGGGTCGTGTTCACGGGCTCGACCGAAGTCGCGCAGGCGATCAATCGCGCCCTCGCCGAGGCCGGCAAGACAGAGGCGCGCCTCATCGCCGAGACTGGCGGGATCAACGCCATGATCGTCGACTCGACGGCGCTGCTCGAACAGGCCGTGACCGACGCGGTGACCGCCGCCTTCCAGAGCGCCGGGCAAAGATGCTCCGCCTGCCGCATCGTCGCGGTTCAGGAGGACGTCGCCGACCGCTTCTGCGACATGCTCGCCGGCGCCATGGCGGAACTTGCCGTCGGCGATCCAGCCCTCCTTGAAACCGACGTCGGCCCGCTCATCGATGGAGACGCGCGCGAGTCCATCGCCGCCTATGTCGCGGAGATGGAGAAGAATGCGCGGCTCATTGCGCGCGCCGCGGCCCCCAATATCGCAGACGGAACATTCCTCGCCCCGGTCGCCTTCGAGGTCGCGCGCATCGCCGACGTGAAGCGCGAGGTGTTCGGGCCCGTGCTCCATGTCGTCCGCTTCAAGGGTGAAAGGATCCTCAGCGTCGTCGATGAGATCAACGCGCTCGGCTACGGCCTCACCTTCGGCCTGCACACGCGCATCGACGAGACCATGCACGCCGTCGCGGCGCGTGCGCGGGTCGGCAATCTCTACATCAACCGCAACCAGATCGGCGCCGTGGTGGGCGTTCAGCCCTTCGGCGGAGAAGCGCTTTCCGGCACCGGGCCGAAGGCCGGCGGCCCGCATTATCTCGACGCGCTGACGAGGGGCCCCGCCGCCGGAACCGCGCCGCTCGACCTTGTCGATGCGCCTGTCGATGACGCGCTCCGTGCGCGGGCCGGCGCCGCGGCGGACGCCTGGGGCGCCGTCGCCGACCGCGCCGCACTCCTCGCCGGCGCAGCGCGCGAAGCAGCCGGCGCAGCCAAAGGGGTTCTGGAAGAGGCGGCGAGAATC
>CAYTVQ010000100.1:0-9117 GCA_964441615.1 uncultured Caulobacterales bacterium
CAGCCCGCCCTTCGAGGCCGCATAGGCGGCGTAGTCGAGAGAGTCGCCGCGCTCGCCGGCGCGGCTCGCGACATTGACGATCCGTCCGCCTCCGGATTTCCGGAAATGCGCAATGGCTGTGCGGCAGATGTCGGCGGACGCGCGCAGATTCACGGCGAGCGTCTCCTCCCAGCCGCGCTCCCAGGCCTCGCCGCCCGCGACCGGGCTTGCGCGATAGACGCCTGCATTGTTGACGACCGAGTCGAGCGCCGGCGCCTGCGCAATCGCGCGGGCGAACAGACGCCCGCCTCCGCCAGGGCGGCTTAAGTCCTCGAAGAGGAACTCGGCGCCGGTCTCCGCCGTGACCGCCTCGGCGGCTTCGCTGGGCGCGGCCGCATGCGCGATGACGCGCGCGCCGGCCGACGCGCAAAGGCGCGCCGTTGCAGCGCCGATGCCGCGCGAGGCGCCGGTCACGAGCGTCGTACGTCCCTTCAGCGAGAACATCACTTTCCGCGCATCCGCCCTGCTCTTGATAGCAGAGGGGGCGCTGCGGTAAACGGGCCGGCTTCCCAAGAGCCCGAGGATTCCGCCATGGCCGGCCATTCGCAATACGCCAACATCATGCACCGCAAGGGCAAGCAGGACGCCAAACGGTCGAAGATGTTTTCAAAGCTCTCGAAGGAAATCACGGTCGCCGCCAAGCTCGGCGCGCCCGACCCCGCCTTCAATCCGCGGTTGAGGCTCGCCATTCAGGCCGCCAAAGCCCAGTCGATGCCCAAGGATAATATCGAGCGCGCCATCAAGAAGGCGACCGGCGGCGACGGCGCCGGCTATGAGGACGTGCGTTACGAGGGTTTCGGTCCAGGCGGCGCCGGGATCATCGTCGAGGTCCTGACCGACAACCGCAACCGGGCCGCCGGCGACGTGCGCTCGATCTTTACCAAGAACGGCGGCAATCTCGGCGAGACGGGCTCGGTTTCCTTCATGTTCGACCGCGTGGGCGGCGTCTCCTATCAGGCCGACGCCGCAAGCGCCGACGCCATGCTCGAAGCCGCGATCGAGGCCGGGGCCGACGATGTCCAGTCCTCGCCAGACGGGCATATGGTGTATTGCGCCCTTGAGTCCCTCAACGACGTCGCTGCGGCGCTCGAGAAGGCCTTCGGCGAGGCGGAGTCGGCGAAGCCGGTGTGGAAGCCGAAGACTCTGACGCCTGTCTCGGGCGAAGCCGCAGCCACGCTCCTGAAGCTCATGGACGCGCTGGAAGACAGCGACGACGTCCAGAACCTCTACGCCAATTTCGACATCGCCGCGGATGAACTGGAGCGCCTCGCGGGCTGACGGCGCTATCCTGCCGCCGACTCGGTCCAGTCGATCTGCGACGTCCAGCGCTCGATGACTGCAAAGAGCCGGCTCTGGCTGATCGGCTTGGCGAGGAAATCGTCCATGCCGGCTTCAAGGCTTTGCTCGACGTCGCGCGCGAGGACATGCGCGGTGAGGCAGATGATCGGCAGACGCGGAAGCCGGCGCGCGTTTTCGGCGGCCCGGATGGCGCGGGTCGCGGCGTAACCGTCCATGACCGGCATCGACACGTCCATCAGCACGATGTCGAAAGCGCTCGCGCGACGCTCGAAGGCTTCGACCGCTTCGGCCCCATTGCTGGCGAAAGAGAGCTCATAAGCTGCTTCAGGGAGCATGTGCTTGAGGACGAGCCGGTTCGTTTCGTTATCCTCAGCGATGAGCACGCGCACGCGGTCGCCCGCAACCGGCGCGGGCTCGCTCGCGGGCGCGGGCGCGGCGGTCTCGCCTGCGCCTTCGCGCTGCGAGAAGATCTGGCCGATCATCTGCATGAGGAGGGTCGAGCGGACGGGCTTTACAAGATAGCCTTCGACGCCGATGCGCTTGAATTCGGCGGCGCCGCCTTCCTGATCGACGGAGCTCAGCACCAGAAGCGGCGTCTTGCCGAGCAAGGCGTCGCCGCGAATGGCGCGGGCGAGCATCTCGCCGTCCATGCCGGGCATGAAGAAGTCGAGAATGGCGAGTTCATAGGGCGAGCCGGCTCGTGCAGCCGCGCGCAGGAGATCGAGGGCTTCGGGGCCGCTCGCGGCCGCATCCGGCGAGAAGCCCCAGGCGGCGAGCTGTTCCGCAGTGATGCGGCGGTTGACCTCGATGTCATCGACCACGAGGACCTTTCGGCCATAGGCGTCGAAGGCCAGTCGCGGAGCCGACTGCGTCTCTGCGCTGACAGCGAGATTGAGCGTGAAGGAGAAGGTCGAGCCGGCGCCGGGCGTCGAGCGCGCCCCGATCTCGCCGCCCATCGCTTCGACGAGGCGCTTGGAGATCGAAAGGCCAAGTCCGGTGCCCCCGAACTGTCGCGTCGTGGTGGCGTCCGCCTGCTGAAAGGCGTCGAAGATGCGCGCTATATGCGCCTCATCGATGCCGACGCCTGTGTCTTGCACCTTGACGTTCAGGGCGGCGCGACCGTCGGCCGTCGTTCCCGAAACGTCGACAAGCACATATCCCGTATGGGTGAATTTCACGGCGTTGCCGACGAGATTGGTGATCACCTGGCGGATACGCCCTGCGTCGCCGATAAAATGCGTCGGCAGGTCAGGCTGGAAGCGCACGACAATCTCGATCAGCTTCTCCTGCGCGCGAGGCGCGATAAGAGCGGCGACGTCTTCGACCGCGGCGCGCAGGTCGAAGTGCGTGTGATCGAGTTCCAGGCGGCCCGCCTCGATCTTTGAGAAGTCGAGGATGTCATTGATGATGGTGAGCAGCGCCGCGCCGGAATTGTGGATGGTCTCGGCGTAGAGGCGCTGGCGGCTGTCGAGACTGGTGTTGGCGAGGAGTTCCGCCATGCCGAGGACGCCGTTCATTGGCGTGCGGATCTCATGGCTCATATTGGCGAGAAACATCGACTTTGCTTCGGACGCCCGTTCAGCATCGAGGCGCGCCGCCTCAAGCTCGCGAATGAGCGAGAGGCGTTCCTCGCCCGCCTTCTTCATGTCCGACTGCAGCACGGCGCCGAAAATGAGGGCGTAGCCGATTGAAGAGGCGAGCACCAAAGTCATTGCAGCGAGCGGCAGGGCGGCGGGACCGCCGAGCGCGCTCGCCGCCATCCACAGGAAGACAAGGCTGTAGGGCGCGGTGACGATGAGGGCGTTGACCGGCGTCGCGCGAAACTGCGACATCGCCAGCATGAATCCCGAGAATATGAGGAACGCTGCGACCGCCTCGCCGTAAGGGTGCCCGCTCCGCCACGCTAACGCCGGCGCCGCCGACCAGAAGGAGCACGAGGCCATGGCGACGAAAGCGTAGAGACGTTTCAGACGCCGGTCCGACGCTTTGATCCGTTTGCTGATTTCCTTCTCGACGATCGAGCGGACGAAGCCGGCGGCGATCGTCAGCGCCCACCACATGACGACGGTCGGCATGGGCGCGACAGTCGCAAGGCAAAGGCCCCAGATCGTGATATGGAAATAGCGAACCGCGCTGGTCGAGGCGACCATCCGGACCGCCGTAACGGCGGGATCCTCAGCTTCAAAGGTGCGCGCAGTTCCGCGCGCCGCGGCGGTCGTGCCTGTCATGTCGGTCCCATTCCGGCGAGGGAGCCTAGACAGGCAGGGTTAATCAGGCCTTGACGGCGCGCGAACCGCGCGCCGCCCGTTAACGACCGCCCGCCGCCTCCCGTTCCCGCTGGTTTTTCCGGAGCAGGAGGAAGAGAAGGATGATGGTCAGGATCGGCGAGGCCACGAGAAAGAGCGAAAATGCCACCGCGCCGCCGGCCATTATGAGGCCGAAGAACGCAGCGAACAGACCGAAGATGAGCGCCGCGACCCCGCCGAATCCGGCGCCGATCGATTCGATCGCATTGAGATCGCTTTCGGAATGAAAATAGGCGCCGACCGAAAATGCCGCGCCGACTGAAAGGATGACCAGCAACGGCGCCCAGAACCAGATTGCGCCGCCGCCGCCACGTGCTGAAACCTCTCTGTTCGCCATGACGCCCCTCCTCCCGACATTGTCTTAACCACCCGCGGGTCATCTTCGGCGAGAGCAGGAAAGGCATCAAGTCCGGTCCGGCGCGCTGGCGCGCCGCTTCGTCGCGCGTGGTGGCGCTTCTCCGGCGGCCGAACTAAGAGAAAAGTCTTCTATGAAAGACCCCGTATTGGCGAGGCAGAAGGACAGGCCGCCGCGCGCCTGGCAGCGTATGCTGTCCGGACGCCGCCTTGACCTGCTTGATCCCTCGCCGGTCGATGTCGAGGTCGAGGATATCGCTCACGGCCTCGCGCGGGTCGCGCGCTGGAACGGGCAGACAGCGGGGCCGCTGCCTTTTTCCGTGGCGCAGCATTCCGTGCTGGTGGAGAAATTCTGCACCGAGCTGAGACCGGGCTGGCCTGCGAAATGGCGGCTTGCAGCTCTGCTCCACGATGCGCCGGAATTCGTGATCGGCGACCTCATCAGTCCGTTCAAGGCTGCGCTGGGCGGCGATTACAAGGCCATAGAGCGCCGCCTCATGCGCGCGGTCCATTTGCGCTTTGGCCTGCCCGCCGACCTCCCCGAACCGGTCGAAAGGCTGATCAAGCGCGCGGACCGGGCCTCGGCCTTTTTCGAGGCGACCCAGCTCGCGGGGTTCACTGCCGATGAGGCGCGAAGATTTTTCGGCGAGCCCGCCGGCGTTGCGCCGGTCCGGATCGTCGCTCTCGCCTCGGAGGCGGCGCAGGAAGCCTATCTGCAGCGTTTTGCGGAGCTTTCGGCCCAGTTCGATGGCGCCGCCAACGGTCGCGAACGCGGTTTTGATGAGGCGTGACTTCCGGTTGCGGCGCAACCCCGCCTAGATAGCAGCCATGGTCATTATTTCCTCCCTCGCGGGCGCGGCTCAAGCCTATGACCGGCACAGACCGGCGAGGGTGATTTCGATCGTCTCGGAGGAGGACGCGGCGCCGAGCTTTCCCGGTCTTGCCGCCGATCGACATTTGCGCCTCTATTACGCCCGCGAATCCTGCGCGCAGTCGATCAGCAAGGCCGCGCGCGAGCGCGCCGATGAGATCATCCGGTTCCTCAAGGACGCCGCGCCTCACGAGGACATTCTCGTCCATTGCAGCCGGGGCGTCTCGCGCTCGACTGCCGCCGCCTACATCATTCTGTGCCTTGGCGCAGCGCCGGGCGAAGAGGCGGCGCTTGCAAACGCGCTGCGGCGGGCTGCGCCCTTCGCCGATCCTTGTCCGCTCCTCGTCTCCTATGCGGACGACATCCTTGGCCGCGGCGGGCGCATGGTTGAGGCGATCGGCGATCTGCCCGAGCCCTCATCGGTCATTTCAGCCCCGACGGTCGCCATTTCGCAGCCCTAGGCGCCCTGCCCGGCATCCATTTTACGCATTCTGATGTAAGTGGTCTGTCGCCCTGCATGACCCGTCAGCCGCATATCGCCATCGGCCTCAGCGCCGTCCTCGCCGTCGTCGAGGACGAGCGCCCGAAGGTGCTGTGCCTGAAAAACGCTGACGGCCTCGCCAGCCTTCCTTATGGTCCGTTCGATCCGGAACGCCATCGCACCTTTGAGATCGGCCTTCGCGACTTCGTCGAACGCCAGACCAAGGTGAGGCTCGGTTATGTCGAGCAGCTTTATACTTTTGGCGACAAGGGGCGCGAGGCGCCTGCGGCGGCGCTCGTCGGCGGCGTCGCCGGCGATCGTGTGGTCTCTGTCGGCTATCTCGCGCTTGCGCCTTCGCCGGCGCCTGTCGATGCTGCGGATGCTTCGTGGCGCGACTGGTACGAGTTCTTCCCCTGGGAAGACTGGCGCGAGGGCGAGCCGGAAGTTTTCGACAGCATCATTCTTCGGCTCGAGGGCTGGGCGAAGTCGGCCCTCGACGAACTCGTTGCGAACAGCCGCCGCGCGCGAATCCGCCTCGCTTTCGGCCTTTCCGATCATGGCTGGGAGGAAGAGCGCGCGCTCGACCGCTATGAACTGATGTATGAGGCCGGTCTCGTCGCCGAGGCGGCCCGCGACCGGGCGCGGACGGACGGCGCCCGGTACTCGGACGTCGCGCCGCTCCAGGGCCTCGGGGCGGACATGGCGTCCGATCACCGGCGCATTCTGGCGACCGCGATCGGGCGCCTCCGCGGCAAGCTCAAATACCGGCCGGTCATATTCGATCTGATGCCCGCGACTTTCACCCTGCTCGCGCTGCAGCGGACGGTCGAGGCGGTCGTCGGCTTCGAGCTGCACAAGCAGAATTTCCGCCGCAGCGTCGAACAGGCGGGTCTCGTTGCGCGCACGAAAGAGACCGCTCTGCAGACCGGCGGCCGGCCGGCCGCCCTGTTCCGCGCCAACCGGTCGGCGCTCCGCGATCGCGCCGGCAAGGGCCTGGCCATTCCCCGCCTGAAGGCCCCGGCGACCGCCGGCTAGCCCGGAACGCTCACGGGCTGGCAGCCAGGGATGGTTGACGGGGCGCGCCATGGGGCTAAGGTCATGCCTTCGCCCTAGCGGGCGGTTTTTTCGGACCTATATATGCTCCGATTGAGCATTAAGGCCGGAAGGAGCTTTGGCCATGCCGGACGGACAGATCTCTGGGGAGCCTCGGGCGCTTGCATTCACGCCGGAGGTGCGGGCGAAGACCGATCACCTCTACCCGCGGGTCGCAAAGTTCATTCCTGAAGGCGAGTGGCGCCTCTACGCGCCGGTCATCGCCGCGATCAATGACCTGAAGAAAGCGCGCGACGCCGTCATTCTCGCCCACAATTACATGACGCCGGAGATCTTCCACTGCGTCGGCGATTTCATGGGCGACAGCCTCGGCCTCGCGAAGAAGGCGGCGGCGACGGAAGCGAAGGTCATCGTGCAGGCCGGCGTTCACTTCATGGCCGAGACCTCGAAAATTCTGTGCCCTGAGAAAACGGTCCTGATCCCGGACCTCAAGGCCGGCTGTTCGCTCGCCGCATCGATCACCGGCGCCGATGTGCGCCTCCTCAAGCAGAAATATCCGGGCGCGCCGGTCGTGACCTACGTGAACACAACCGCGGACGTGAAGGCGGAGACCGATATCTGCTGCACGTCTTCGAACGCCGTCGAAATCGTCGAATGGGCGGCGAAGGAATGGGGCTCGGACATCGTGCTCTTCCTCCCCGATCAGTATCTTGCGCGCAATGTCGCGGCGATGACGGACGTCAAGATCGTAACCTGGAAAGGATCCTGCGAAGTCCATGAACGCTTCACCGCGGAAGACATTCGCGAAATCCGCGCCGGCAATCCGGGCGTCGTTGTGCTCGCGCATCCCGAATGCCCGCCCGAGGTGATCGCCGAAGCCGACTTCACCGGTTCGACCAGCGGCATGAATCACTTCGTGAAAACGAAGCAGCCGAAAAATGTCGTGCTCATCACCGAATGCTCGATGTCGGACAATGTCGCGGCGGAAAACCCGGACGTTTCCTTCGTGCGCCCCTGCAATCTCTGCCCGCATATGAAGCGCATCAGCCTGCCGAAAATCCTGCGCTCGCTGCAGACGATGCAATATGAGGTGAAGATCGACCCCGCGATCATCGAGAGGGCGCGCGTGCCGATCGAGCGCATGCTGGCGCTGCCGGTGAAGCGGCAATCGATGTATTCGCACGAACGCGCGCCGAGGGTGCTGGCGGTTGAGACGCGAGCCTAAGTGACCCTGATCTCAAGAGACGCTCCGTCCTCCACGCAATCTCCCTCCCCCCTTCGCGCTCCTTCAGCGCGAGGGGGGGTAGGGGGGGAGCGGCGCCGCAAGTTCCGTTTCTGGAGATCGGCGCGAGACATCTTAAGGTGGGCTTCTGTATGGGCCCGACGGGCTGTGGCGGCAAGCGGAATGCTGGTCTCAGCTGTGCACGCGCAATCTTCCGAATCAATCTTGCTGCCGCCATTCGTCGGTTACACGACGGCGGAGTGCAGGTCAGCTGAAGGCGAGAATTCGCCGGACAATCCAATCAGGATTGAAAACTTCAGCGACATCCACAGATCGGCGCTGATCTGGGAAACGCCGGAACGAGGCCAGCGTGAAAACGAATGGGAGCGCGAAAACGACATCGATGAAACTCCCGACCTGAACTGCAAGTGGGTCCGCATCGCCGGGCACTTTCGCATGGACAATTATCAGCACTATCGCGGCGCCCTCGCGGCGTCGGCAAACGATCTTTATACAAACGGCGGTGGCCCGGGGAATTTGATCCGCGAGCGAATCTACTTTGTCGAGAGTTGGGCCCAGGCCGACACGCGCAGCGCTCTGATCAACGGCGCAGATATCGAAATTACGGCGCAGTTTTATGATCTCTGTCGATACGCGGAACAAGAGGTCAAACGGGCGAATGACGGCCGCATAATCATGAGCGGCCCCTGCCATTACGGACGCTTCACCGGCTTGATGCTGCGCGACGCGAAAATTGAGCGCGTATTGTCTCCCTCATTCAAGAGGGTTCGCGGCGAGATCAACAGGAGTGTAATTGGCGATATTCGCGAGATTGATCGCAATTGGCCCGACATGAATCGCGTAAAGGATGCTGCGCTGGAAAGAATCGCGCTAATTCGTTCCGGGCCACGCGCGTATTGGGAGGATGCCTATTCCGGCGTCGCGTCCGCTGAAAAGCTGGCAGCGGACAAGGCATTAGACCAAGACAACTGGATATCGTTCCTTTCTACTCACGCCGATTCGCCGCTGACCGGTCGCTTCCGCCAAAGTCAGTTCAAGGTATTCAGACTGAAGAATTTTGGGGGCGGCGAATCGGAAGAGACGATCAACATTGCGGTGGCCTGTTTTTGCACGGTGCGATCATGCAAGGACGAATGGCCGTTGTTTTGGGCTGACGCTACGTCTTTTTACGACAAGTATCTGTGTCTTACGCTCCATCGCGATCATCAAGACAGAACTCGATGGCGATGACGCAGGCCAACATCAATGCGATTCCCGCTTTAGACCGCAGCGTCATTCGATTGCGGATGAACAACCTGCGAACTCGCCTCACCGCTCCCCCCCTACCCCCCCTCGCTGTAGGAGCGAGGGGGGGAGACCTCCTGGCGCTGAAGGAGCGCGAAGGGGGAAGGCGAGCCGCACATGCCTAGTCGGCCCGACATCCTCATCGTCGGCGCCGGAGTCGCGGGGCTTTACACCGCGCTGAAACTCG
>CAYTVQ010000101.1:0-9090 GCA_964441615.1 uncultured Caulobacterales bacterium
GTATGGCGAGGAAACCGCCAACGATCGCGCCCTGCAGCTCCTGGGTCGGGTCGAACGCCTGGGCGAGCGAGAATCCGGATTGCAGCGCGATGACCTGCCCGGCGACGTTGAGGGCGCTGACAAAGGCGCGCGCGACAAGGCCGAGAAAGGCGCCCGCCAGAATCTCCGTAGCGATCAGGCCCGCCATCGCGGGCAGTCGCGCCTCCCTGGACCAGTCCGGATAGAAGGCGCTGAGCGCAGGCGCCATCGCGGCGGCGGCGGCAAGCGCCGCTGCGAGCCTCAGACGCGGCGACAGCGAAAAATCGCCGAAGGCCGGCGCCGTCATGAAGAAGGCGCCGATGCGGCAGAAGACGGCGACGGCGAGAAACGCGTCCACAGGCAGGGCGGCAAGGAGGGAGGTCGCGGTCACGGCGGCAGCGCTCCGCCCGCGATCGTTTCATAGAGTTTTACTGAAAAATCGCCGAGCGCCGCGCCCATGAAGGGCAGCGCAACCGCGATGACCAGAAGCATGACGACGAGCCGCGGCACGAAGACGAGCGTCGCTTCCTGGACCTGCGTCAGCGCCTGCACGAGCGCGATGGCGACGCCGACCAGAAGCCCGGCGATCATGGCCGGCCCCGCGACCAGCAGCGTCACCCAGAACGCCTCGCGGGCGATATCGAGTATGAGGCTCGCGTCCATCGGCAGATTTTGCCGGGATCATGGTTAAGGCGCGGTATGGAGCAGGTTAGAGAAGCGTAAAGCGCAAGCCTCAGATCGGCATGCGCATGATTTCCTGATACGCCTCGACCACCTTGTTGCGCACCGCGATGGCGGTCTCGAGCGTCACCTCCGCAGCCGACACGGCGGTTGCGACATCAACGAGGCTCGCATTTCCGGCGGCGACCTGCGCGGCGGCGGCCTCGCCCGTGCGGAGCGCCGTGGACGTTTCCGCGATCGCCGTCTGAACGAGCGATGAGAACCCCGCCTTCCTTGCTTCGCCGCTCTCATCGGCGCGCGCCGCGCTCTCCCCGATCCGCGCGGCGGCCTGATAGGACTGTGAGGCTCTGAGGCTGTCGATCGACATCTATTTCGGCGTGTTCATCATGCTGACGTTCGACGCGAGCCTTCGGCCCGGCCGGGCTTTCTGGCGGCGACATAGGAGATGATCCCCGCAGCCGGCAGCTGGGAGATCAGCAGATGGAAGACATTCGCATCGGGCCAGCTGAAGATGACGAGCCCGCCCGCCGCCGACAGGACGCCGGCGCCCAGACACAGCAGCGTCATCGGCCCGAACTTCAGATTGAGTTCGGTCGGCCTGCCGTCGGGAAGCCAGTCGAGGCCGCGATTGCGCGCCTGTCTGTCCTCATCGGCGACCTTGCAGGCGCGCACGAGCGCGGCGACCTCCGGGTCGAGCCGGGAGATCGGGTCATCGACGTCCTGCCGTTTCTTCATGGGTCACTCCAGAATTCTGAGCGTCGCCGCCGCCATCGATCGCGCGGAATCGAGGGCGCCGAGATTGGCTTCGTAGCTGCGCTGCGCTTCGCGCAGATCCATCATCTCGATCAGGGGATTCACGTTTGGAAACTGAACGTAGCCTTCATCGTCCGCCGCCGGGTGCGACGGGTCGAACTTCAGCGTGAACGCCGACGGATCGAGGGCCACGCGGTCGATTTCGACGAGACGTGCGCCAAGCCGTCGGTCGAGGTGGGTCGAAAACATCGGCACCTGGCGGCGATAAGGATCGATCCCGGGCGCTTCTGCGGTCGAAGAGGCGTTGGCGATGTTCTCCGCCACGATGCGGATGCGGCCGGACTGGGCCCGCATGCCGGCGGCGGAGATGTGCAAGGAGGCCGTGAGGTTGTCCATTCGCTATCCTTCGCTGGCGATCGTCGTCACCTTCCGCCGCGGGCCGCGAAGCGGACGAGTTCGAGGCTCTTGCGGTAGATGGTCGAAGCGAGCTGGTAGTCCATGCGGGTTTGCGAAAGCTTCATCATCTGCGATTCGATCGAGACCTTGTTGCCATTGATGGCGGCGTCGGGATCCGGCGCCGCCTCGGCGCGCGGCGACGCGGATGCGCCAGGCGCCCCGATATGACGGGAGGATGACGTCATGAGCGCCGCCGGCGCGCGGCGGGCCGGCGGCGCCTTCAGGTCGCGCGCCACGAATCCGGGAGTGTCGGCGTTGGCGATGTTCTCGGCTATGACGCCGGTACGCGCCGAAAGAAACTTCAGGCGCTCGGTCAGCGCCGACAATAACGGCGTCGATCGGACATCCATGGCGGACCTCGCTTCCTGCGCAGCATTGCGCGTCATGGTTAAGCTGCAGTTGACGGGTCGGGGGCGGCCGTTCAAAACTTGGTCATGATTTTGCGGCTTGGTGAACAAGTCCTTACACGGATCTGATAAGTGGCGAAAAAGCTCGGTCTCGTCCTTGGCTCGGGCGCCGCGCGCGGATGGGCGCATGTCGGCGTGCTGAAGGGTCTTGAGGAAATCGGACTGAAGCCGGACGTGATTGCGGGCTGCTCGGTCGGCGCTCTCGTCGGCGGCGCCTATCTCGTCGGCGCGCTCAAGGAATTCGAGGCCTGGGCGCGTGAGCTGAAGCCCCTGTCGGCGCTCCAGAGTTTCGCGCTCAGCGTCTCCCGCGGCGGCCTCATCAACGCCGCGCCGGCGTTCAAGGCGTTCGAGGCCTTCGACCGGCCGATCGAACAGCTGCCCGTGAAATACGGCGCGGTCGCCGCCGATCTCGGCACCGGCGAGGAGGTCTGGCTCACCGAGGGCTCGCTCATCGAGGCGGCGCGGGCCTCGAGCGCGATCCCGGTCGTCTTTCACGCCGTGCGCCGCGACGGCCGCTGGCTGGTCGATGGGGCCATCGCCAATCCGGCGCCGGTCAATCTGGCGCGCGCCCTCGGCGCCGACGTCGTCGTATCGGTCGATCTCAACGCGGTGCCGCGCGTCCTCGACCGATTCAATCCGCCGCCGCCAATGGTCGCTGCTCCGCAAGAGGAAGAGAGAAAGCCGGGCGGCGCGGCGGCCGAAGCATCTCCGACATTTTCCGCGGCCATCGCCAAGCTATTGGATGACACGCGCCTGCTGGTCGATGCGCAGATCGAGGCCGCCAAGGCGCGCGCCCGGGCGCGCCCCCATCTTTTTGAAACCGCCTATGCGGCCGCGGACATCTTCCAGATGCACCTCGCCCGCGCACATGCGCAATCCTATCCGCCTGATATTTCGCTGACGCCCGACATGCGCGATGCGCTGCCGACGGCCTTCGACCGGGCCGACGAATTCATCACCGAGGGCCGGCGCGCGCTGATGGAGCGCCGCGCGGACATCGAGCGCCTGTTGAGCTGAACCCGCGTCTCCCCTTGTGACAGGGCGCATGCGGATGCAAGAACGGTCGCCATTCGCTGGAGACATGCTCATGAAAGCCGTCGTTCTGACCGCGCAGGGCGGACCGGAAGCGCTAAAGCTCGAAGACCGGCCCGATCCGGATCCGGCGCCCGGCGAGATCGTCGTCGAGAACGCATTTTGCGGCGTCAATTTCATCGACATCTATCAGCGCAAGGGCCTTTATCCGATCGCGCTCCCCGCCGTGCTCGGCTGCGAGGGCGCTGGCCGGGTCGTGAAGCTCGGCGCCGGCGTTTCCGCCTTCCGCATCGGCGACCGCGTCGCCTATCTTGCCGGCGCGGGAGGCTATGCGCAGAGAACCTGCGTCGCCGCTGGAAGCGCCGCGCGACTGCCGGAGACGATCGAGAGCGACATCGCCGCCGCCGCCTTCCTGAAAGGCCTCACCGCCGAAATGCTGCTGCGGCAGGTCTATCCCGTGAATCCCGGAACGCGGGCGCTCATCTACGCCGCTGTCGGCGGCGTCGGGACCATCCTGACGCAATGGGCGGCGATCCTCGGCGCCGAGACGATCGCCGTCGTCGGCAATGACGACAAGGCGGCGCGCGCGAGACGTCTTGGCGCGCGACATGTCATTGTCCGTAACCGGACCGAGTCAATTTCTGCGGCTGTGCGCGAGCTGACTGGAGGGGCCGGGGTCGATGTCGCCTATGATTCGGTCGGCGCCGCGACGTTCTGGGACTCGCTCGACAGCCTGGCGCCCAAAGGCATGATGGTTTCCTACGGCAACGCCTCCGGGCCGGTTCCCTCATTCGCTCCGCTTGAACTCGGGCGGCGCGGCTCGCTGTTCCTGACGCGCCCCTCGCTGTTTCACTATGCGACGCCGGAAAGGCTTCCGGGCATGGCGTTGGCCCTTTTCGACCTCATCGCGTCGGGGAAAATCCGAATCGAAGAGCCGGAGGTATTCGCGCTCGCAGAGGCCGCTGCCGCACAGAGGCGCCTTGAGGGCGGCCTCACCGCGGGTTCGCTGGTCTTGAAACCGTGAGGCGATTTCCACGACGCGGAACGGGTTCCTCGCTTCCGCGAGCAGAGCCGCACGTCACGCCGTCGCGGATTTCGCGCCGAGCGTCGCACGATCATAAAGGCTTTCGGATTTTTCGTTGAACGTCCCGAACATGCGGTCCCAGATCGTCGTGTAGAGTCCGTAATTGGAGCTGAACGCGCGGTGATGAAGGTTGTGATAGGCGGACTTGTTCAGCCAGGCGCCGGGCGGCGACTTCGCCAGCGCGCGCGGCATCACCTCATATCCTAAATGTCCGTAGACGTTATAGATCAGGGACAGAAGCGCGAACAGCGACAGCGCGGCGACATGAACAGGCATGACGACGGCGATGATTACGATAATGAGCGCTTCGAGAACGCCCTCGAGCGGATGGAAGGCGAAGGCCGCCCACGGAGAAGGGTTCGTCGATAGGTGGTGGGTGCGATGCACGCGCTCGAACAGCTTCTCGTGATGGATGAGGCGATGCATCCAGTAGAAATAGAAATCGTGGATCAACAGCATGACCGGAATGGACAGCCAGAACCACGCCCATCCGTAGTCTCCGACATCCCGGTAGACCTGGGTCAGGCCGAGCTTGCCGCCAAAGAAGACCGCCGTTCCGACGCAGGCGAAAATCAGCGACGTCGTCTATGGAATGGAAGATTTCGCGGCGCACCTGCTCGCGCGTGAACGGAACGGGCTGGAGCCGCCGCGAGGGGGCGAGCCGGGCCAGCGCCTGCGCGGCCCCATAACCGGCCCCGGCGATCGCCAGATAGCGCAGAACGAAGTAGGCGGCGCTGCCAGCGAGAAGCGCGGCGAGAAGCACCGCTAAGGGCGGATTGGGCCCGAGGAAGGAAGCGATGATATCGCGGATCATCTCGCCAACCTGCTATAGTTCCGCCGGCAACGCGCCCTGAATATGGGCGCGCCTACAGCGTCCGCGTCACCTTCTCGACGGCGAAGCACTCGATGACGTCGCCGACCTTGAGGTCTTCGTAATTCGCGAAGCTCATGCCGCATTCCTGGCCGGCCGGAACCTCCGACACATCGTCCTTGAAGCGCTTGAGCTGCGAGAGTTCGCCTTCGTGGATGACGGTGTTGTCCCGAATGAGGCGCACCTTCGCGCCGCGGCGCACGACGCCTTCCTCGACGCGGCAGCCGGCGACCTTGCCGTGCTTGGTGATGTTGAAGATCTCGAGGATCTTCGCATTGCCGAGGAACGTCTCGCGCAGCTCCGGCGCGAGCATGCCGGAGAGCGCGCCTTTGATGTCGTCAATGAGGTCGTAGATGATCGAATAATAGCGGATCTCGACATTCTGCCGCTCGGCGAGATCGCGCGCGTCCTTGTTGGCGCGCACGTTGAAGCCGATGACGGGCGCTTTCGAAGCCTGCGCGAGAATGACGTCCGACTCCGAAACGCCGCCGACGCCGGTGTGCAGCACGCGAACGCGCACCTCGCTTGTCGACAGCTTTTCGAGGCTGCCGACGATCGCCTCGACCGATCCCTGCACGTCGCCCTTGATGACCAGCGGCAGTTCCTTGATCTCGGCGTCCTGAAGCTGGGCCATCATCTGTTCGAGCGAGGTGCCCGACGATTTGGCCGACGCCTTTTCGCGCTTCTTCCTGGCGCGGAATTCAGCGACTTCGCGGGCGCGCGCTTCCGATTCCACCACGGCGAACTGTTCGCCCGGCTCCGGCACGCCATTGAGGCCGAGAATCTCGACCGGGGTCGCGGGGCCGGCGCTCTGGATCTGTTCGCCCTTGTCGTTGTTGAGGACGCGCACGCGTCCCCACTCGGAGCCGACCACGAGAATGTCGCCGCGCTTCAGCGTGCCGCGCTGCACGAGCAGCGTCGCCACGGCGCCGCGGCCCTTGTCGAGGCGCGCCTCCACGACCGACCCTTCGGCGGCGCGATCGGGATTGGCCTTGAGGTCCAAAAGCTCCGCCTGCAGAAGGATGGCGTCGAGAAGGCCGTCGAGATTGGTCTTCTTCAGCGCAGAAACTTCGACATCCTGCACCTCGCCGCCAAGGCCCTCGACCTGAATCTCATGCTGAAGCAGATCGGTGCGCACCTTGCCCGGATTGGCGGACGGCTTGTCGATCTTGTTGATGGCGACGATGATCGGAACCTGCGCCGCCTTGGCGTGATTAATCGCCTCGACGGTCTGCGGCATGATCGAGTCGTCCGCCGCGACGACCAGGATGACGATGTCCGTCACCTTCGCCCCCCGCGCGCGCATCTGGGTGAAAGCGGCGTGGCCGGGCGTGTCGAGGAAGGTGACCTTCTTGCCGCCCGCGAGCTCCACCTGATAGGCGCCGATATGCTGCGTGATGCCGCCGGCCTCACCGGAAACGACATCGGTCTGGCGCAGAGCGTCAAGAAGCGACGTCTTGCCATGATCGACATGGCCCATGATCGTCACGACGGGCGGACGGGGTTGCATTGCGCCGGCGTCGTCTGCGGCGCCGAATACGCCTTCCTCGACATCGGCCTCGGCGACCCGTCGCGGAGTATGTCCGAGGTCCTCGACGATGAGCTGCGCGGTGTCCGCGTCGAGCGTCGCATTCGCCGTCACCATCTGCCCCTGCTTCATCAGCTCCTTGACGAGATCGACGGCGCGCATGGACATGCGGCTTGCGAGCTCCTGCACGGTGATGGTCTCGGGAATGATGACGTCGCGCCGGATATGCTGGCCGCCGCCCATCTGCTGTCGGGCGAGCCTTTCGCGTTCGCGCGCGCGCTTGACCGATGCGAGCGAGCGCTGGCGGTCCTCATCGTCCAGCGCGTTGATGATGGTGAGTTTGCCTGCGCGGCGGCGCGGCTGTTCCTTGGACGCGTCTTCGCGCTCGCCCTTGTCGGGGAGCTGCTTGCGCTTGGTCTTGAGGCGGCCGCCGAGCTTGGCGAGGGGATTGTCCTTGTCCGCCTCGAAATCCGGGGACGGATCCTTCGTTTCTTCCTTGCCCTTGCCGCGGGACTCCTTCAGCGCGCTGCGGCGCTTGCGTTCGCGCTCCTCCTCTTCGAGCGCTTCGCGCGCCTTCTCCTCCTCGCGGCGACGCGCCTCGGATTCGCGGCCGCGGCGGAGCTCTTCCTCCGCCTGCTGACGGCGCGCCTCTTCGAGCCTGGCGCGTTCTTCGGCCTCGCGGGCTTCGCGTTCCGCCCTTTCCGCCTCGTCGCGCCTGCGTCGCACCTCCTCTTCCTTGCGAGCCTGCACGAGGGCGGCGGCGCGCAGGTTCTTTTCTTCCTCGGAAAGCGTGCGCAGAACCGCGGGCTTGGCCGGAGCGGCGGTTTCGACCGGCTTCGGCTTCGGGGCCTCGGGAACCGGCGCGGATTTGATCTCGGGCGCCGGCTCAGCCTCGTCCTTCTTCCCAAGCACGCGGCGGCGCTTGGTTTCGACGACGACCGTCTTGGAGCGCCCGTGGCTGAAGCTCTGCCTTACCGCGCCCTTCTCCGTGCGCTGCAGCGAGAGCGGCTTGCGCACGGGCTTGGCGCCTGCTTCGGTCTTCGTCTCGACGTCGTCAGTCATTCAAACTCCGTGTCGCCGCTCGGCAAGCGGCGGGCTTCATAATCAACAAGGCCCGGAAGGCCTTTCGACGAAGGCCGCGCATGGACATACAGCCCGCGCAGCCCTCGGTCTACTCCAACAATGCGCGCCCATCGGTCACGCGGGGCGCCGCCAAGAACCCTGCCAGCCGCTCCCATTCGCGCAGGAACCTCACGGCGTGGGGACCCTTTTCGAGGGCGACATGCACCCCATTCGCGAGGCCAAGCGCCGCGGACTGCTCCCCGACGGTAAAAGCGCGCACCAGCGCCGCCCCGCCCGCCGCCCGGACGAGCTTTTCGGTCCCGCCTTCGGCGGCATCGAGAGCGGTGATGAGGACCGCAGCCCGGCCCGCGCCCAGGGCTTCGCGCGCCTTTTCATAGCCTGCCGCCGCCGCGCCCGCGCGGCGCGCGAGGCCAAGAGCCTCCAGAGCGCGGGCTCTGATCGCTTCGCCGACAGCGGCGCCAAATCTGGCGGCCTGATCCTGTCCCGGCGCTGCGATGCTCGCCCTGAACGCCTTCGCGAAAAGCCCCTTTGCGGCCGCCGCCTCCACACAATCGCGTCTTGCGAGCAGCCAGGCGCCGCGGCCCGGAAGTTTCTCCGCAAGGTCAGGCACAACCTCGCCGTCCGGGCTGCGCACGAACCGCAACAGGAGATGCCGCGGGCCGGACCGGCCCGTAGCGATGCAGCGGCGGTCATTGCCGCCGGAGTTGTCAGGCAGGCTGCGCAGCCGCTTGCTCCTCCGCCGGCCCTTCCGGCTTTTTCAGGTCTTCTTCCGTCACCCAGCCCGCCGAAAGTCGGGCGCGCATGATAAGGTCCTCGGCGTCGGCGGCGCTGATCTTGAAGGCCTCGAGCATCCCGTCATAATGCTTCTTGTCCTCGCCGACACGTTCTGTCCAGCCGGTCAGATCGTCGGTGGCGCAGCCGGCGAGGTCCTCGATCGACTTCACGCCATTCTCGCCGAGCGCCACGACCATTTTGAGATCGAGACCCTCCATTTCGGCGAGCGCGTCATCGACGCCGAGCTCCCTGCGGCGGGCGTCGAGTTTCTTGGCCTCTTCCTCGAGGTAGTCATTGGCGCGCGCCTGCAATTCCTGCGCAGTCTCCTCGTCGAGGCCGTCGATCGAGGTCAGCTCCTCGATCTCGATGAAGGCTATTTCCTCGATCTTGGCGAAGCCTTCGG
>CAYTVQ010000102.1:0-9077 GCA_964441615.1 uncultured Caulobacterales bacterium
AATTATGGCCGCGCCGGCCGCCGCGACCTTGCGCAGCGACTGTAATGCGCTCCGCGCGTACTGGGTCGGAACTACAAATGCCAAGGCCTCCGCCCTCCCCGCCTCCGCCAGGTCCAAGGTCGCCCTCAGCGCGGGTTCGAGCGGAACCCCGGGAAGAAAAACCGAATTCTCCTGGCGCCCGTTCACGGCCTCCACAACGTCAATTTCCCGGGCCCAGATCGTCGTGGTCGCGCCGTTGCGGGCGGCGAGATTGGCCAGCGCCGTGCCCCAGGCGCCGCCGCCGATCACGGAGACAGTCTCGAATGGCTGTGCGCTCTTCATCTTGTGGACTACAGTGAAGATTGAATGTCAGATTCAGGCGAAATCGACGCTGAAACGACTCCCCGCGCCGGGAGGCCCGACGACGCATCCGAGCGGATTCTCGAGGCCGCGAGCAAACGCTTTCGCCATTACGGATTCGGCAAGACGACCATGTCGGAGATCGCCGGCGACTGCAACATGTCGACCGGCAATCTCTACCGCTACTTTCCTTCAAAACTCGATATCGCGGAGGCTTTCGCGCGCCGGATCCGTGAAGCTCAGATTGCCGAGTTGAGGGCCGTCGCCGCCGATCGGCGCCTGCCCCCCGAAGAGCGGCTGAGGGCCGTGCTCAGGACCAAGTTCGGGCTTGCCTTTGAGCGCTGGCACAACAATCCGAGGGCCTATGAGCTTACGCAGGTCATTCTGGGTGAGCGGCCCGAATTCGCCGTGGAGTGGGAGGCCGCCGAGGGGGCGGTCGTCGCCGGCATTCTTGAAGACGGCGCTGCGGCGGGCGTGTTCGAGGTCTGCGATCAGACCCGCCAGGCAAGGATCGTTCAGAATGCCGTCTTCCGGTTCACCAGTCCCGCCGTCTTTCATGAAGGCGAATTTGAGGTGCTGTCGGCGGAGCTCGACGAAGTCATCAGCCTCATTCTGGATGGTTTTGCCTGGCGGGCGCGGCGGCAAGCCTCACGGCATCGTGATGAATGAACATTTTCAATAATGTTCATTGACATTTTCTGCTTATGCTCTTACCTGTCTGTCGCAACAGCCAAACGCCCGCAACGGCCCCTCATTGGGTCGAAAGACGCGGCGAGAAAGAAAGTGACCTATGTCCAACTTCCCCGTCCGCCTCGGACTCACCCTTGTCTTGGCTTCGATCGGCATCGCCGGCCTGTTGGCGTTCGCCGACCGCATCACCATTTAAGTCAGAGACGATCGCCGGTTCTGCGTCTTTAGTCCGCTCCTCCCCTGCCCCCTTGAGGCGGACTATCCCCTCCCGACGCTGGGCCGGCCTCAAGCGCGGAAGCCCTGCCCGGCTTCCGCGCTATTTCTTTGCGCGCTCAGGCCTTGGGGCCTTTGCGGCCGCCCCCGAACTCGGCTCCCGCAATGGGATCGGCCAAGGGCCAGCGCGGCCGCGGCGCAAAGGCCAGCGCCGCTCTGCGTTCAAACGACAAACCCGCCGCTAGGCGCTCTGCGCCCGCCCAGGCAATCATGGCGCCGTTGTCGGCGCAGTATTTCGTAGGCGGAACAACCAGCCTCAGGCCGGCGCTTTGGGCCGTGCGCTCGAGCTCTGCCCGGATCACGCGGTTGGCGGCGACGCCGCCAGCAGCGACCAGCGCAGAGACCGCCACGCCTCCCGCCTGCAACGATTTAACCGCCTTTTGCGTCTGCTCCGCAAGGTGACGCGAGAGCGCGCCTTGAAACGAGGCCGCAAGGTCGGCGACATCGTTTTGCGTCGGCGCCGCGAGGCCTTCGGCGGCCAGTCGCAGCGCCGTCTTCAACCCTGAAAGCGAAAAGTCGCAGCCCTCGCGACGCGCAAGCGGCGCTGGAAACCGAAAACGGTCAGCCCGGCCATGACGCGCGGCCGCTTCAATCTTCGGACCGCCGGGCTGGCCGAGGCCAAGCAGCTTTGCCGACTTGTCGAAGGCCTCGCCGGCCGCGTCATCAATGGTGGTGCCGAGCCGACGGTAGCGCCCGACCGCTTCGACCAGCACGAGCTGGGTATGGCCGCCGGAGATGAGGAGCAGCAGGAAAGGAAAGGAAAGTCGCTCGGTCATGCGCGCGGACAGGGCGTGACCTTCGAGATGGTTGATCGGGATCAGCGGCCGATCATGCGCGAGCGCAATCGCCTTCGCCGTCACCAGGCCGACCATGACGCCGCCAATCAGTCCTGGACCCGCGGTCGCCGCGATGGCGTCCATGTCGTCGAGGGTATGGCCGGAACGATCAAGGGCCTCGGCGATGACGCGGTCGAGGATGACCGCGTGAGCGCGGGCGGCGACCTCGGGCACGACGCCGCCAAAGGCCGCATGCTCGGCGAGATCGGTGCGCACGATATTCGACAGGACGGCGCAGGCGCCGTCAGCGTCACGCCGGATGACGGCGGCGGCGGTATCGTCGCAGCTTGATTCAATGCCGAGGACAAGGGTCAGATGGCAGGCTCCCGAGATCGAGACAGTAGTTCCATAACCGCAGTTCCATGTCCGCGCCGCAGAAAATCCGCGTGATCGTCACCCGGCCTGAACCGGACGCCTCCGCCTTTGCGGCCATGCTGGCGGCCAGGGGGATGACCGCCATCCTCTCACCGGTGCTGCGAATTGAATTACGGGAGATCGCGAACGAAATCGGCGGCGCTGCGGCCGTCGCTTTCACGTCGGCGAACGGCGTCAGGTCATACCTGGCGGCGGGTGGCGACCGGGGCCTTCGCGCCTTTGCAGTGGGAGCGGCGACGGCGGCGGCGGCGCGGGCAGGGGGCCTCGAAACGGTCCACTCCGGCGCCGGCGACGTTGCGGCGCTCGCGCGCCAGATCGTCGACGGCGGCGACTGCGGATCCGCAGACATCCTTCATGTCGTCGGCCGCGACGAAGCCGGAGATCTCGTCGGGGCGCTCGCCGCGCGCGGCCTCCGGGCGCGGCGCGTCATCGGCTACGCCGCCGAGCCGGTTGGCGACCTGAGCGGCGAGGCGATCGACGCCCTCAAACGGGGAGGGGCGTCAGTCTCGCTGTTCTCGGCGCGGAGCGCGCGGCTGTTGCGGGCAGCAACTGCCGGCGCCAGGCTCGACGGTTTCCTGGGCGGGAACAACGCCGCCTGTCTCAGCGCCGCGGTTGCCGCCGCCGCCGGCGAAGGCTGGCGCTTGAAGCTTGTCGCAACTCGGCCCGACGCCGCCGCATTGATCGACGCCATCGCCGGGGCCAGATAGAAGCCGGTCTTGCAACGCGGAGCCAGGCGATGACGGCTGCGACATCACCAATGGGCGATCCTTCAGCGCCGCCGGAAGTCGAGGCCGAACTCGTGGGCTCGTCCGCCGACCCGGCGCCGAGAATCGAACCTCCGGCGGCGGCGGAGCCCAAGCAGCGGTCGCTGTGGCCGCTCGGGCTGGCGGCGGTCGCTGCGGCCGCCGTCGGCGGCGTCGCCTATTTCGCGATCAGCGGGGTCCTCAAGCCGAAGCCGGCCGCCGAGGCGCCCGCCGCGCCTGTCGTCGAAGCACAAGCCGAAGTCGCGGCTTCGCCGCCCGGACCGGAGGAGCGCCAAGGCCCTGCCGCTGCGCTGCCGGCGGTTGATGAGGGCGACGCCGTCGCTGCGACGACGCCAGCGGATGCAGCAGCCCCCGAGACGCGGGAGCCGGCAGGCGATCCGCTTACGGAGCTTCAGGCGCTGGCCGAACGTCAGGCTGCGGAGGAAATCCTGGGCGTGCCCGGAATTGACGCGCCGGCCGGGGCTGAGGCGGCTGACTCTTCAATAGGGGAAACCCGCGCCATGCCGCCGCCTGCCGGCGCGGCGCTGGATGTCGCCGCCGAGCTGAGCGCGCTGCGCGCCCTGTTCGAGACCGAGACCGGTCGGCTGTCGGCGGCGCTCGACGCCGAACGCGCGCGCGCGGCGGCCCAGGCGGAAGAGATCGCGGCCCTGCGCGCAGATCTTGCCGCCAGAGCTGCGCCCTCTGCCCAGCCGGCCGCGCCCGATACGTCCCGCATGGCCGAAGCGTCGAGGGCGCGCGGCGGCGACCGGGCGACGCTTGTCCTGTTCGCGCTGGCGCGCGCCATCGAAAGCGGAAGTCCTTACAGGGCCGAACTGGCGCGCGCCGAGGCGCTGGCGCCGGACTCGCCGGCTATTGCGCGCCTCAGGGTCGATGCTGCCGACGGCGCGCCGACGCTGGCCGCGCTGAAATCGCGCTTTCCCGCCGGGATGCGCAGGGCCCTCGCCGCCGACGCCGGGAAAAACGGGGGCCTCGTCGGCCGCTTCTCTTCGGGTCTTGCTGACCTCATCAGCGTGCGGCCGGCCGGCCCGGTAAAGGGCGCGAGTCCCCGCGCCGTCCTGTCGCGGGCGGAGGCCGCTTTCGCCGCCGACGACCTTGACGGCGCGCTTTCGGAGCTGCGCGCGCTCACCGGTCCTGCGCGCGAGGCGCTGGCGCCGTTCATCGCCGATGCCGAGCGCCTTGCGGAGGCGCGGGCGGGACTCGCCGAACTGAACGCGCAACTCATCGAGGCGGCCGCCGGATAATGATCCGTATCCTAATATTCATCCTGGCGGCGGCGTTCTTCGCCTTCGTGACGACGGCGCTCCTTTCCGTTGACGGCCGCTTCACAGCGGAGGCCTTCGGCAGCCGCTACGACATTCATACCGGCGCGGCGCTGTTCGCGGTCGCGGCTGTGATCGTTTTCTCGGTGCTTGTGCTTCACTTCGTCAGCGCCCTGTCGCGGCTGCCGGACGCCATGCGCGGCGCGGTCGATGAGGGCGCCAGGGCGCGGGGCCTTGAGGCTCTGACGAGAGGTTTTGAGGCGCTCGCGGTCGGCGACGGCGAGACGGCGCTGCGGGAGGCCGCCATCGCCGAGCGCAAGCTGCGCGATGTCGGGCTGACGCGCCTTCTGCGCGCGCAGGCCTCGCTGCTCGCCGGCGACGCGAGGGGCGCGCAGGAGAGCTTTTCGGCGATGCTTGCGGCTCCCGCGACGGAATTTCTCGGCCTGAGGGGCCTCTTCCTCCAGGCCGAGCGTGCGGGCGACCTCGAGGCCGCGCGCAGTTATGCGACGCGCGCCTTTGCGCTTGATCCCCATGCCCAATGGGCCTTTCAGTCCCTGTTCGCCGGCGGCCTCGAACGCGGCGCCTGGGGCGAAATGCGCAAGGCGCTGGCGACGGCGCGCGTCAATGGCGCCATCGATGCCGAAAAGGGGCGCCGCGGCGAGGCGGCGCTCCTTGCGGCCGACGCCGCCGCTGCAGCCGCCTCGGGCGACGAAGGGCTCGCGCTTGAGGAGGCCGGGCGGGCCTTGAAGCTCGCGCCCGATTTCACGCCGGCCGCGGCGCTCGCCGCGCGCCTCCTCGCCGCGCGCAGGGGCAAATTCATGAAGCCGATCGAGCGCGCTTTCGCGCGGGCGCCGCATGCCGCGCTTGTCGATGCGGCCAATGCGCTCCTTTCCGACGAGCGGGCGGAGAAGCGCGCGCAGACTCTGGAGAAACTGGCCGCGGAGGCCCCGCAGTCTGCGGAAGCGACTCTTGCGCGCGCGCGCGCACGCATTGCGGTGAAGGATTTCGCAGGCGCCGCGGCGCTGATCGAACCGCTGCTCCGTGAGAAGGCCGTGGCGCGGCTGTGCACGCTGATGGCGGAAATCGCGATTGCGTCTGGCGGACCCGACAGCGAAGTCGTGGCCCGCGGCTGGCTGGGGAAAGCAGCAGCGGCCCCCCGGGAGCCGGATTTCTCGCGCGGCGGCGTCGATCTCTCCCGGCAGATCTGGGTACGGACGATTCGCGAATATATGGAGACCGGGCGCCTGGCGCCGCTTTCGCTCGATGCCGGCGAGGCTGAAGGCGTCTCCGACGAGGAGATGAAGCGCCTGTCCCTCCTCGCTCCGCCGAAGGAAGAAGCCGGAAAGCCGGACGGCGATGTCGCGCCCGCAGAACGCGCCGCTGAGGCGCCGGCCGAGCCTGCCGCCGCGGCGGGGAATCCGGACAAGCCGGCGCCGGACGGGAAGAGCGAGTCTGACGCGCTCCTCGCCGGGGACCGCGTCAGCGCCGCGCGCGCGATCGCGGCGGCGGGAGAGGTCAGTTGAAGCGCGCAACCCGGCGCGAAGGACGGGACAGCGCCGCTAATCTTTCGGCGCGTCGCCGCGGGGATCGTCCGCCATGGGCAGGCGGCCGCGGACGCGATAGCCGCTTTCATCCCTGTTGAGGAACCTGCCGGCGCCTTTTTCCGAAAAGCGGGGGCGCGCCTCGGCCGCCGCCGCCGCGGCGGCCTTCTCGTGCAGGCTGGGCTCGGCCTGGCCGGGGGCGCGGCGCTCGACGGACTGGTAGCGCGGGCCGGCGGCGCCGCTCTCGGCCGCTTTCGGAGAGAAGATGGCGAGGAAACCCCAGGCGCCTGAGGCCTTCGTCGCTTCATTGCCGACATACCAGCCGACGACGAGGGCGAGGCAGAGGAGGGCGATGATGAAAAGAATCGAGTCCATCGGCTGAGAGCTAGTCCTTCAGGGGCGGATGGTCGAGTCCCTGCAAGGCGCGTGCAAGGCGTCCGGTTAACCATTTGGCGCCCCGTGGCGACTAGCGTCCCCGCCATGACTGCGATTGCGGCGGCCATCGCGAATCCCGAATGGCGGCGCTGGCTGAGGCCGGCGCTGCAGGCCGCTGCGTTCACCGCCTTCGTCGCACTCGGCGTCCTGTCGACGTTGATCTTTCCGCCGATGGCGCTGGTTTTTCTCGCCCCGCTCGCGATCGTGATTGCATTCAAGGCGCCGGCCATGCGCGCCGCGCCAAGATCGCTCATCATGCCGCTCATCTATTTCGGCGTCCTGCTGCTGCCGCTCTGGCCTGTCTATATTCACGTCAAGCCGGGACCACTGCCGATCCTCACCCCGCCGCGCCTCATCCTCTACGCGGTCTCGATTTTCTGGGCCTATGACATGATCTGCTCGCCGCTCCGCCGCGGGCAGCTTGCGAGCGCCTTGAAGCGCGGCCGCTGCATCGCGCTGCCGGCGGGACTTTTCTTCATGCTCGGATTGTTCAGTCTGCCCATGGCCGAGGGCAGGGCGCTGGCGATCCCGGAGTTCTTCCGCCAGGCGATGATCTGGCTTCTGCCCTTCCTCGCCTTCGCGACTTATGTGCGCCGCCCGCGCGAGCTGAAAATCATCGTGACGCTGCTGGCGGTCGCAGGCGGAATTTCCGGCGCCGGCGCCATCGCCGAGTTTCTCAGCGGCAAGCTGCTCGCCAATCTTCTCTCGCCCTTCATCGGGTCGAGCGGCGGCGAATGGCTCGAAATCGCGAAGGCGGAAAAGGTCCGCGACGGCGTGTTCCGGGCGCAATTCACGCACACCCATCCGCTCTCGCTCGGGGAGTTTCTGGCGCTGATGGCGCCGGTCGCTTTCGCGCTCGCCATATCCGAAAAGGGCTGGGCGAAAAAATGCGCCTGGGCGCTCTGCCTCGCGCTGCTGCTCGGAGGCGCCTACGCGACAAACTCGCGGGCCTCGCTGCTGATCATCGGATTCGCGCTGTCGATCTGCTCGGCGATCTACGCTTTCCGCTTCATGAAGACTGCGGCGGCCTGGCGGTTCAAGCCGGCGGCGGCGCTCCTGTCGCTGTTCCTGATCCTCGGATCGCCGCTGATCGCCGCCGGCGTCTACAAGGTGGTCGCCGGAGAGGCCGGGCAATCGACGGCGCGGTCCTCCCAGACGCGGCTCGATCAGATCGAGCAGGCCTGGCCCAAGATCAAGGAGCGCCCCATTGGCGGCTATGGCGCCGGCCGCTCGGCGCGCGTGCTCGGCTTCTGGGGGAGGGCGCTCACCATCGACAATTACTATCTGACGCTCGCGCTCGATTTCGGCCTGCCTGGCCCGATCGTCTTCGGCGCCATGGTGATCGGCATGGCGCGACTTTCGGCGCGCGGGTCGCGATCGTCCGGACACGGCATGAGGGCGGTCTATATCGGTCTTGCGGGCGCGTCCGGCGGCCTCCTCGTCATGCGCGCCGTGGTCTCGCAGACCGGCAATCTCTCGATCCTCTTCGTGCTGCTCGGGGCGATGGCCGGGGCCGCGGCGCTGCGCGGCGGGCAATCTTGGCGGCGGACGGAAATCGCCGCACGCTGACCGGGACGGCCTGCAGGAGTCTTCATGGCGTATCGCGGCAAATGGGCGCTCGTCACGGGCGCTTCGGCCGGCATCGGCGCGGCCTTCGCGCGCGCCCTCGCGGCCAAGGGCACCCATGTTGCGCTCACCGCGCGCCGCGCCGACCGGCTCGCCGCGCTCGCCGCCGAGATCGAGCGCGACTTCGGCGTGAGCACGATCGCGATTCCCGCAGATCTCGCCGATCCTGCGGCTCCAGAAGCCATCGTCCGTGTCCTGACGGAGCGTAGCGCCCCGACCTGCATTCTGATCAACAACGCCGGCTACGGCCTTCCCGGCTCCCTGCTCGAAAGTCCGTGGGAGGAGCATCGCAGGTTTATCGCCTGCCTCATGTCCAGCCATGTCGAACTCGCCTACAGGCTTCTTCCCGACATGCAGCGCCGCCAGTGGGGCCGCATCGTCAATGTCTCCTCGCTCGCCGGCCTTCTGCCCGGCATGGCCGGACATACGCTCTACGGCGCGGCCAAGGCCTTCATGGTGAGCTTCTCGCAGTCGCTGGCCGCCGAGAATGAGCGTTTCGGCGTCAGGGTCTCGGCGCTCTGTCCCGGCTTCACCTGGTCGGAATTCCACGACGTCAACGGCACCCGCGCGCTCGCCGACAAGCTCCCGAAATATGTGTTCATGGCGGCGGAGCCGGTGGTCGAAGGCGCGATCGACGCGGTCGAACGCGGCCATGTCGTCTATGTGCCCGGCCTCTGGAACAAATTCGTCGACGGACTGATCAAGGCCCTGCCGCGCCCCTTTGCGGCGAAACTCGTGCAGGGCCAGTCCGGGCGGATCCGCCGGACGGAATAGCGCTACCACTCGGGCGACATCAGGGACGGCAGGCGGCCGACATCGCCGCCGGCCTCGCGCATGAGGAAGCGCCGCAGGGAGCCCATACGATTGACAGCGGCGAGTCCGAGCCCGCGCGCGAGGCGAAGCGGCGCAAGATCATTCGAGAACAGGCGATTGACGGCG
>CAYTVQ010000103.1:0-4066 GCA_964441615.1 uncultured Caulobacterales bacterium
CGGCATGCGCGGCGTCAGGCATTACATGCAGCGCACGGCCGTGCAGGGCTCGCCCGCCGTTCTCAAGGCGGTCACGGGCGCATATGTGAGGGGCGCCAGCCTCGACGCGAAACCGCCCCATCCCTTCCGCTACAGATTCGGCGAACTCGACATCGGCAAGACGATCGAAACGCCCGCGCGCATGATCACGCTCGACGATATCGAGCATTTTGCCCATTTCACCGGCGACACCTTCTATGCGCATATGGACGAAGCGGCGGCCAAGGCGAACCCGTTCTTTCCGGGCCGCGTTGCGCACGGCTATCTCATCCTATCCTTCGCCGCCGGATTGTTCGTGGATCCGGCGCCGGGTCCCGTGCTCGCCAATTACGGCCTCGACGAATTGCGGTTCCTGACCCCCGTCTCGCCGGGCGATTCGATCAAAGTGCGCCTTACCGCCAAATCAAAGAAGAAGCGCAACGACGAGTATGGCGAAGTGAAGTGGGACGTGGTCGTCGTCAACCAGAAGAACGAGACGGTCGCGACCTACGAACTGCTCACCATGAACGCGATCTGACATGGCGCGCACGCAAGCGGCCGACTATGCGGAAAAGCGCCTGGCGATCGTCGAGGAAGCGGCGCGCCTGTTCGCGGCGCGCGGCTTTGACGGCGCCTCGGTCGCGGAGCTCGCGGAGGCCTGCGCGACCTCCAAGTCGCTCATCTATCATTACTACGCCTCCAAGGAGGCGATACTTTTCGACGTGATGAACGGCCATATGGACGATCTGCTCGGCGCCATCGACGACAGCGCCGGCGGCGGCGCGGCGGAGGCCTTCACACGCTTCACGCGGGCGCTGCTGCGCCGCTACGCGGGCGCCGCTGCGCGCCAGAAGGTGCTGCTCTACGAGATCGAGCGCCTGCCGCGCGCCCAGCGCCAGGAGATTGTGGAGAAGGAGCGCCGCCTCGTCGCCCATGCCGAAGCGCTGATCGCGCGCGCGTCGCGAAAAACGCAAGATCGCGCCCGCCTTCGCGCCGCCGCCATGCTCTATTTCGGCATGCTCAACTGGACGCACAACTGGTTCAGGCCGTCCGGGGCCCTCTCGCGCGACGAACTCGCCGACATGGCGGCGGAAACGGTGCTGAAATCGCTGGCGTGATCCGCATTTGAACAGCCAAAACCCATTGCCAGCCTCGCGCCCCCGGCGCATCAAATCTTCACATAACCGGAGCCTTTGCCATGAACGGCGCGGAAGCCCTGATCGCCACCCTCATCGACGCCGACGTCGATGTCTGCTTCGCCAATCCGGGCACGTCGGAAATGCAGCTCGTCGCCGCAATCGACAAGCTCGACGGCATGCGCGCCATTCTGTGCCTCTTTGAGGGGGTCGTCACGGGCGCCGCCGACGGCTATGGGCGCATGGCCGACAAGCCGGCCGCAACGCTGCTGCACCTTGGGCCCGGCCTCGCGAACGGTCTCGCCAATCTTCATAATGCGCGGCGCGCACGCACGCCCGTCATCAACATTGTCGGGGATCACGCGACCTATCACCTCAATTATGATGCGCCCCTGACCTCGGACGTCGTGGGCGTCGCCGGACCCATGTCGGATCGGGTGAGCGTTTCGCAATCGCCGGACGGTCTCGCGGAGGAAGGCGCCGCGGCGGTTGCGGCGGCGCTCGACTATCCCGGCAGGATCGCGACCGTGATCGCTCCGGCCAACCATGCCTGGGAGGACGCAAAGGGCAAGGTCAAGCCGGCAAAGCCGCGGCCTGCGCCGCGCGCCGCCCGCTCGGCGATCCACGCGGCGGCGACGGCGCTGAAAAAGGGCGGCGCGGCGCTCTTTCTCGGCGGACGGGCGCTGCGCGCCGATGCGCTCGACCAGGCCGGCCGCATCGCCGACGCAACGGGCTCAAGGCTCGTCTGCGAGACATTCTTCGCCCGCATGGCCCGCGGCGCCGGCCGGGTCACGCCCGAGCGCCTCCCCTATTTCGGCGAAATGGCGAGCGAGCACCTGAAAGACCTCAGCAGACTGATCATGGTCGGCGCGAAACCGCCAGTCGCCTTCTTCGCCTATCCTGGCAAGCCGGGCTGGCTTGCCCCGCAGGACGCCGAGATCGTCACGCTTGCCGACCCGCGCGAGGATGCGCATGCGGCGCTCGTAGCGCTCGCTGACGAGCTTGGCGCGCCGGCCTCCCATGGCCGCGCGCAAGCCGCCTTCGCGCCGCCGATCGGGAGCGGCAAGCTCGACGCCGCCGGCATCGGCGCCGTCGTCGCGAACCTCCTGCCTGAAGACGCCATCGTCTCGGACGAAGCCGCGACCGCCGGCCTTGCGCTGTTTCCGATGACCGCCGGCGCGGCCCGCCATGACTGGCTGAGCATAACCGGCGGATCGATCGGCCAGGGCCTGCCTGTCGGGCTCGGCGCGGCTGTCGCCTGCCCCGAGCGAAAGGTCGTCTGCCTGCAGGCCGATGGCGGCGCCATGTATACGGTGCAGGCGCTCTGGACCATGGCGCGCGAGAAGCTCAACGTCGCGACCGTCATCGTAAACAACGGCAGCTACGCCATCCTCAATATCGAACTCATGCGCGTCGGCGCCGGCGGCGCCGGGGCCAAGGCCCGCCAGCTGCTTGATCTCACCAATCCCGCAATCGACTGGGTCGCGATCGCCAAGGGCATGGGCGTTCCCGGCGCGCGCGCGACGACGGTCGAGGAATTCCACGCCGCCTTCCGCGAGGCGATCGCAACGAAGGGGCCTTTCCTCGTCGATGCGGTGATCTGAGCCGATGCCGACGCTCGATCTCGTTCCCGCCGCGACCGCCGATTACCGCCGCCTCGCCGAGAAGCGCCTGCCCCGCGCGCTCTTCGACTATATCGACGGCGGCGCCTATGGCGAGGCGAGTCTGAAACGCAATATCGAGGACTTCGCCGCGCTTTCCCTGCGCCAGCGCGTGCTGAAGGACGTCTCGAAGATCGACACGAAAATTTCGCTGTTCGGCTGCGACTGGTCTATGCCGGTCGCGCTGGCGCCGATCGGCATGGGCGGCATGATGGCGCGCCGCGCCGAGACGCTCGCAGTCAGATGCGCGGAAAAGGCGGGCCTTCCGTTCTGCCTCTCGACGGTCGCCATCTGCTCGATCGAGGAAGTTGCGAAGGCCGCAACAGTGCCGTTCTGGTTCCAGCTCTACATGCTGCGCGACCGCGGCGCCGTCCTGGAGATTCTCGCGCGCGCGAAGACCGTCGGCGTGCGCACGCTGCTCTTCACCGTAGATCTCCCTGTAATGGGCGCGCGCTATCGCGACATCCGCAACGGCCTTGGCGGCGGCGTGTCGACCCTCGGGAAAGTCCGGCTCGCCGCCGACTACGCCGCGCATCTGCCATGGGCGCTCGACGTCGCGGTCAAGGGCAAGCCGCTGACCTTCGGCACGCTGACGAAATATGTCGCCGGAGCCAGAACGCCCGCCGATTTCAGGGGCTGGGTCGATGCGCAGTTCGATCCGGGCGTCAGCTGGAAGGACATCGAATGGCTGCGCGGCCAGTGGAGCGGCGATCTCGTCCTCAAGGGCGTTCTCGACCCGGAGGATGCGCGCCTCGCGGCCGGCGCAGGGGCCGACGGGATCGTCGTCTCCAATCATGGCGGACGTCAGCTCGACGGCGTCTCGTCGGGAATCGCCATGACGCCGCGCATCGTCGAGGCGGTCGGCGAGCGCTTCCCCGTGCTCATGGATGGGGGCGTCAGGAGCGGCATGGATGTCGTTAAGGCGCTCGCGGCCGGCGCGAAAGCGGTGCTGATAGGCCGTCCCTGGATCTGGGCCCTCGCCGGTCGCGGCGCGGCGGGACTTTCGGCGCTGCTAAAGACATTCCGCGCCGAAATGCATGTCGCCATGGCGCTCACCGGCGCACCTTCGATCGGCGACATATCGCCAGTTATCGTCGACGACGCGGCTCGCGAATAGGCGCGCCCGCTGCTCAAATCTGTCGAAAGAGCCTGAGGTTCGCGGCCGCCGCCTCACTCCGACTTTGGCGGCAGCTTCTTCTTCTCCGCCTCTTCGAGGGCTTCACGCAGCTTTTCGGCGTCCTTGCGCGTGAC
>CAYTVQ010000103.1:4166-9067 GCA_964441615.1 uncultured Caulobacterales bacterium
ATCTCGGTGCGGCCGGCGCATTCGGCGGCCTTCTCCTTGTCCTTGAATTCCTCGGGACAGAAGATCGCAACGACGCCGGACTGCCCCGGCGTGATCGCCGCCTGCCCTTCGGGAAGATCCACGCTCGGCAGGGGCATGCGCGGGCGCCCGAAGCGCGGCGCCTCGTCGAACATGTCGTCGCCGGATGGCGCTGCCTGCGCGACCGGCGCCGGCTCGGGCTCGGCTGGAGCGGCCTGCTCCTCGTCCTTCTTCTCGTCTTCCTCGTCTTCGCCCCGCTCGGTCACCTCGAAGTCCTGCGGCGTTTGCGGCGAGGGCTCGACGAGAGGCTCGGCCTCGGCCGCCGGCGCCTGTTCGCCTGGCGCTTCCTCGGCCGGCGTCGCTTCCTGCGGCAGAGCGAGGTCCTCTGAGGGCGCTTCCTCCGGCTCGGCGACAAAGGGGGCTTCTTCCTCTTCGGCGGGGGGCGCGAATGAGTCTCTGACGGTCAGGTCGATTTTCGGTTCGGGTTCGGGTTCCGGCTCGGGCGGCGCCGGCTCGGGCTCGGGTTCAGGCGTCGGCTCCGGGGCAAGCTCAGCTTCGGGGGCCGGAACGGGGTCCGGCGCCGGCTCTGGCTTGGGCAATGGCTCCTTGATCGGCTCAGGATCGGGCTCCGGTTCCGGCTCGGGAACGGTTTCGGGCTCCCGGGGATCGGGCAGGACCGACTCGGTGGGCAGATCAACCATGACGATCGAGATCGAGTCGCGCGGCGCGGCCGGTATGAAGATGTGGAAGCGTCCGAACACGGCGAGGCCGGTATAGAGTATGACATTGATGGCGATGGCGAGCGCGATTGAGGCGCGCCGGCGCCGAGTGCGATCGACCGCGAGATAGTCGAGCAGCTTCGCGCTTCTGCTCTCGAGGGCGGCGAATGCGGATGCGAGCCGCCCTCCCTCGCGTGTCGAGGGCGCTGCCCCATCGACGGCCGCATCTGCGACGGGTTCGCCGGGAGACGCCGCAGGCGCGCCCGCCATTGCGCCCGGGTCGGGATCGTCCTTGCGCGCCTCGTCGTCAGAATGCATTGATTTCCACCGGCGACCAGACCCTTAGACGCCACGACGAAAGGGGAGAAGAGCCAAGTGAAGGTCCTGCTTGTCGGCGGCGGCGGGCGCGAACATGCGCTGGGATGGAAAATCGCCCAGAGTCCGCTTCTGACCAGCCTCCTTGTGGCGCCGGGGAACCCCGGACTCAAGTCCTTGGGCGAGCGGCTCGCCATCGCCGCCGATGACGTTGACGCGATCGTGTCCGCCGCCCGCGCGCGATCGGTCGATCTCGTGGTGGTCGGACCGGAGGCGCCGCTGGCGCTCGGAGTCGCCGATCGGTTGGCGGCCGCCGGCATTCCCTGCTTCGGACCGGGCCAGTCGGCCGCGCGACTTGAATCCTCCAAGGCCTTCATGAAAGAGACCGCGGCGCGCGCCGGGGCGCCGACCGCCGCCTTTGGACGTTTCCGCGACCTCAATGAGGCCAAAGCGTTTCTCGCGCGGCTCTCGCCGCCTTTCGTCGTGAAGGCGGACGGGCTTGCCGCCGGCAAGGGCGTCGTCATCGCGGAGACCCTACGCGAGGCGGAGGCCGCCGCGCGCGACATGCTCGGGGGAAGTCTCGGCCCGGCGGGCGCCGAGATCGTCATCGAGGAATTCATGGCCGGGGAGGAGGCAAGCTACTTTGTTCTCACCGACGGCGAAACGGTCCTGCCGCTTGCCGCCGCGCAGGACCACAAGCGGGCCTTTGACGGCGACAAGGGTCCGAACACCGGCGGCATGGGCGCCTATTCGCCCGCCCCCGCCTTCACGAAAAAGACAGAAGAGGAATCGCTCTCCCGCATCATTCAACCGGTGCTGCGCGAGATGCGGGCGATGGGAGCGCCCTACGCAGGGGTTCTCTTCGCCGGCCTGATGATCGACGCGGCAGGTCCCCGCCTCGTCGAGTTCAATGCGCGCTTCGGCGATCCCGAATGCCAGGCCCTCATGCGGCGCCTCAAGTCCGATCTGCTCCCCGCGCTGCACGCAGCGGCGACGGGACGCCTGCACGAAATTGCGCTCGAATGGTCGCCGGAAGCCTCCGCTGTCGTCGTGATGGCGGCGGACGGCTATCCCGGCGCTCACAGACGCGGCGGCGAGATCCAGGGGGTCGAGCGCGCCAATGCGCTGCCGGGCGTCGTCGTTTTCCACGCCGGCACGGAGGAGAAGGACGGGCGCCTCCATGCTTCGGGCGGACGCGTGCTTTCAGTATCGGCGACAGGCGCAACGCTTCCGGAAGCCGTCCGGCGCGCCTATGCAGGGGTTGACGCCATCGATTGGCCCGGCGGCTTCTGCCGGCGCGACATCGGATGGCGGGCGCTGAGAAGTTTCATCTGAGGACCGGCTAATGAGTGCGCCTGCATGATGCCCCTCAACGCCTGGAGAAAGGACGCACGCGTCGCCATGATCGGCGGCTATCGTATCGCCTGGTGGGCGAGCGGCGACCACGATGACAGCAAGCCGTGGCTGCTGCTCATTCACGGCTTTCCGACCTCGTCATGGGACTGGAGCGCGCTGTGGAAGCCCCTTGCAGCGCATTTCCGCCTGATCGCCGCGGACATGCTGGGCTTCGGCCTCTCCGACAAGCCAAAGACGATCAGCTATTCGATCCTCGCCCAGGCCGATCTGCAAGAAGCGCTTCTCGCGCAGGCGGGCGTCGCCGAAGCGCATGTTCTCGCCCATGATTATGGCGACACCGTCGCGCAGGAGCTGCTCGCGCGCCAGAATGAGGGATCGCTGAGCTTTCTCATCAAGTCCATCTGCTTCCTCAATGGCGGCCTTTTCCCGGAACAGCATCGCGCGCGTCGCGTGCAGAAGCTGGGACTGTCGCCGCTCGGGCCGCTAATGTCGCTGCTGATGTCGCGCGCGCGCCTGCGCGCCAGCCTTGACGAGATATTCGGCGCCGCCACGAAAGCGGGCGATGACGAAATCGACGCCCATTGGACCTTGATGAACATGAAGGGCGGCCGCTTCGTCTTTCACAAGCTGCTGCGCTACATCCCGGAGCGGATCGAGCATCGTGAGCGCTGGGTCGGAGCGCTCAAGGAGGCAAAGGTTCCCCTGAGGCTCATCGACGGCGGCGCAGATCCCGTTTCCGGCGCGCATCTCTACGATTATTACCGCACCCAGATTCCGAACGCCGACGCCGTGCTCCTTCCCGAGATCGGCCATTATCCGCAGACGGAAGCGCCCGGTGAAGTGCTGCGTCATTTCCTTGAGTTTCACCGCAAGCAGAGGTCCCTCGCCGCATGAGCGCGTTCTTCACGATCTTCCTCTCCGTCTTCTTCGCAGAGCTCGGCGACAAGACCCAGCTTGCAACACTCCTCTTCGCAGCAGAGGGCGAACGCCCGAAGGCGCTCGTTTTCGTCGCCGCTGCAAGCGCGCTCGTCGCCTCGACAGGGCTCGCCGTTCTCCTCGGCGGCGCGGCCGAGCGCTATCTGACCGCCCTGCCCTTAAAGCTCATCGCCGGGATCGGCTTCATGGTCATCGGCGCCCTGATCGTGATTGAACACTTTTCGAAGAGCGGCGCATGACGGGCAAAGCTGCGGCGGACTTCACGGGCGTGGCGCCGGCGCCGGCTCATCTCGCCATTGATGAAAGCGCGCTCGACGCTTTCATGCGCGGCGCCGTCGAAGCCTATCGCGGCCCTGTATCCGTGCAGAAATTCAGGGGCGGGCAGTCGAACCCGACCTATCTGCTGACGACGCCGGCAAAGAAATATGTCCTGCGCCGCAAGCCGCCCGGCCAGCTTCTCCCTTCAGCCCACGCCGTCGATCGCGAATATCGGGTGATGACGGCGCTGGGGCGGATCGGCTTCCCGGTCCCGAAGACCTTCGCGCTCTGTGAGGATCCGGACGTAATCGGGACGGCCTTCTTCATCATGGATTTCGTCGAAGGCCGCATCTTCTGGGATGCGAGCCTCGCCGACGCGGCAATGGAAGAACGCAGGCCGCTCTATCACGCGCTCACCGACACGCTCGCCGATCTGCACCGCATCGATTACGCGAGGATCGGCCTTACCGACTACGGCAAGCCCGGCAATTATTTCGCCCGTCAGATCGACCGCTGGACCAAGCAGTACAAGGCGGCCGAAACTGAGAGCATCGGGGAGATGGACCAGCTGGCCGCGTGGCTCCCCGCCGCCATACCGAAAGGCGAGACGACGTCGATCGTGCACGGAGACTTCCGCTTCGACAACGCCATCATGCATCCGACCGAGCCGAAGACCCTCGCCGTGCTCGACTGGGAGCTTTCGACGCTCGGCCATCCGCTCGCTGACTTCACCTATTACCTCATGGCCTGGCATTTCCCGCCGTCCGTGCGCGGCGGGCTTGCGGGCCTCGACCTTGCAGACAGGGGCATTCCCGGCCTTGAGGAAATTGCAGAGCGCTATCAGAAGCGCACCGGCCTCGACGCGCTCGGCCAGCTCGACTTCTGCCTCGCCTACAACATGTTCCGCCTCGCCGCGATCGTGCAGGGCGTCTATGCGCGCGGCCTTCAGGGCAACGCCTCTTCGGAGCATGCGACGCAGATGGGCGCGCAGATAAAGATGCTCGCCGCGCTCGCCTGGAGCTATGCGGAGAAGGCCGGGGCGAAATAGGCGCACGGGGCCGACCCCTCCCCGCCGGGGCCTGGGCGAGGCTTTCCCGACGCCGGACAGCGACAAAGCCGACCGGCGCATCCTGTTCACAATGTCAAAGAGCTGCGTCAGTTCGAAAGAACCTGGCGCGAGGCGGCGGCCAATCCGAAAACGAAGGGCGCGATGGCGCCGAAACGGCTCTCCGGACTTCAGGCGAGCATCAGAGGCGGCTTGATCCGCCGATCTTCAGGGTCGCCAGCTTTACCGGATTT
>CAYTVQ010000104.1:0-9015 GCA_964441615.1 uncultured Caulobacterales bacterium
GCTTCGCGGATCGCCGCCGTCCCCGCGTTTGGGGAAGATGAGGGGTCCCAGCGATTCGTTCAGCGCTACGAGGACGTCGGTGATGCGCAATTCGCCGACGTCGCCCACATTGGCGGCGAAGTCCTTCCAGAAATCACGGAGAAAGGCCCGCCAGTCGACGTCGCCGTTGGAGATCCCGTCGAGCGTCTCTTCGAGATTGGCGGTGAAATCGTATTCGACATAGCGCCGGAAGAAGTTCTCGAGGAAGGCGGTGACGATGCGCCCCTTCGAATCCGGCACGAAGCGGTTCTTATCCATCGTCACATAGCCGCGGTCGCGCAGGGTGGTGAGAATGGAGGCGTAGGTCGAAGGGCGGCCAATGCCGAGTTCTTCCAGGCGCTTGACGAGCGAGGCTTCCGAATAGCGCGGCGGGGGCTCCGTGAAGTGCTGCGCGGCCTTCGGCTCGCGCGCTTCGGCTCTCGCGCCCTGCCGCACTTTTGGGAGGACGCCGTCTTCCTCCTCCGAGGAGTCGTCGCGCCCTTCCTCGTAGAGCTTCAGGAAGCCGTCGAAGAGAATGACGGAGCCGGTCGCGCGAAGCCCGGTCCTGCCGTCCGTAGACAGAATGTCGATGGTCGTCGTTTCGATCTGCGCCGACTCCATCTGGCTGGCCATGGCCCGCTTCCAGATGAGCTCGTAAAGGCGGAACTGGTCCTCTTCGAGGCCTTTGACCCTATCCGGCGCCCGCGCGAACGAGGTCGGGCGTATGCACTCATGCGCTTCCTGAGCGTTTTTCTGCTTGGTTTTGTAGATTCTGGGCGAGTCCGGAACATAGGCGCCGCCGAAGCCGGATTCGATGGTCCGCCGCGCGTCGGCGATCGCCTCGCCGGCCATATCGACGCCGTCGGTCCGCATATAAGTGATGAGCCCGGTCGTCTCGCCGCCGATATCCACGCCTTCATAGAGGCGCTGGGCGACGCGCATCGTGCGCTGGGCGTTGAAGCCGAGCTTGCGCGCCGCCTCCTGCTGCAGCGTCGAGGTCGTGAACGGCGGCGGTGGGTTGCGGCGCGAGGGCCTGGCTTCGACCGCCGAGATCGAGAACGCCGCAGCAGCGACCTCGCGTTCGGCGGCGCGGGCGGCGGCCTCGTTGTTCAGCGAGAACTTCTTGAGCTTCTCGCCGCCGAGCGTGACGAGCCTTGCTTCGAACGGGGGCCCGCCTTCGGAGGTCACCTGCGCTGAAAGGGTCCAGTATTCCTCAGCCTGGAAGCGTTCGATCTCGATTTCGCGTTCACAGATGAGACGCAGCGCCACGGACTGCACCCGTCCGGCCGAGCGCGAACCGGGGAGCTTGCGCCAGAGCACCGGCGAGAGTGTGAAGCCGACGAGGTAGTCAAGCGCCCGCCGCGCGAGATAGGCGTCGACAAGGTCCTGATCGATCGCGCGGGGGTGCGCCATCGCCTCCGATACCGCCGATTTGGTGATGGCGTTGAAGGCGACACGATCGATCTTGACGCCTTTCAGCGCCTTTTTCTGGTTCAGCACGTCAAGAATGTGCCAGGAAATCGCTTCGCCCTCGCGATCGGGGTCGGTTGCGAGGATAAGTCGGTCGGCGCCCTTCACGGCCTCGGCGATTTCATTGACCCGCTTGCGGGAGTCGGAATCGAGCTCCCACACCATCGCGAAGTCCTTGTCGGGATCGACCGAGCCGTCTTTCGCCGGCAGGTCGCGGATATGACCGTAGGACGCGAGCACCTTGAAGCCGGCGCCGAGATATTTGTTAATCGTTTTGGCTTTTGACGGCGATTCGACGACAACGACCTGCATTCAGACGCTCACTCCGGTTGCGCCTGGCGCGCAAGGGGCCGGAACCTGCGTTGGGCGCCAGCGCCCTGTCAACGGGACGGACGGCGCCAAATACAACTTGTAGTATATACGAAACCTGTTAGCTTATCCCCGGTTGTTGTGCTAGCCAGCTCGAGACTGACGTCTCGCACGTCCACTGACGGGGAAATATGTCAATCGCACAGGACACCAGGCTGCAGCCGTCCCTCGACGACGAGGCCCTCGACGCCAGCGGCGCTGAAATTGCCGAATATGTAAAGGACATGGTGGGTCAGCTTGAGCGCCTGGCCGTCGGCCGCCAGTTCGAACGCCTGCGCGATCTCCTGCGCCTCGCTCGCGACGAGGCCCATCGCCGCTGCGGACACTAATCCGCGCGCAGCGAGAACCGCCCGCCGCAATGCTCTTCGGCTTCGCCTGACAGGACCAGCTCCAGCAGCGCGTCGATGATGAGGGCGGGAGCCGCATCGACCTCTCGCAGGATCGCGTCGCGATGCATGGGTGTGAAACTCAGCTGCTCGCGGACGGCGGCGCGCACATCGCGGATGAGCGCCGGATCGGGCTCGCCGGCGTCGCCGAAGTCCTCCGGCGGCCGGGCTTCGCGCGCGCCGCGATTCTGTTCGGCCAGAACCGCGAGAATGTCTTCGGCCGTCTCGACCAGGATCGCGCCCTGACGGAGCAGTCCGTTGGCCCCCTGGCAGCGCGGATCGAGCGGCGAGCCGGGCACGGCGAAGACCTCCCGGCCCTGCTCGAGCGCAAAGCGCGCGGTGATGAGGGTACCTGATTTCGCCGCGGCCTCGACCACGACGACGCCTCGGGAGAGTCCGGAGATCAGGCGGTTTCGGCGGGGAAAATCCCGCGCCGTCGGCTCCCATCCCGGCGCACGCTCGGAAATGACGGCCCCGCTGTCGGCGATGTCATTCATGAGGCCGGCGTTTTCGGGCGGATAGGCAATGTCGGCGCCGCCGGCGACGACCGCGACCGTGCCGGAGGCGAGCGCCGCCTCATGCGCGGCGCTGTCAATGCCGCGGGCGAGCCCGGAAACGACCACCACGCCGGCGCGCCCCAGTCCCTCAGCGAGAAGGCGCGCGATTCTGCGGCCCGCGGTCGAGGCGTTGCGCGCGCCGATCACGGCGACTGCAGGGCGCTCGAACAGGCCCATATGACCGCGGACATAGATGAGCGGCGGACGGTCGGGCAGGGCCCGCAGCAGGTCGGGATAATCGGGTTCGGCGGCGGCAAGGAGACGGCATCCGAGCGCGTCGGCGCGCGCGAGTTCCGCCTCGGCGTCCCCACGGTCGCACAGCTTCAGGGCGACAGGGCGCCCGACGCTTCTGGAAAGGTTCGGCAGCGCGCGCAGCGCCGCCGCCGCCGAGCCGAAGCGCGCAAGCAGTCTCGAGAAGGTGATGGGTCCGACGGACTCCGTGCGGATGAGCTGCAGCCAGTCGAGCCTCTCGGTCGGGCTCAGCGGTCTGGCCGGCGCGGTCATGCCTTGTCCGCGCCGATCTTCGGCTCCTCGCCCTTGAGGAGGCGATCGATATTGGCGCGATGGCGGATGACGACGAGCGCCGCCATGACGAGCGCTGCGACGGCGTAGGCCGCCTTGCCCATGGCGAAAAGGATCAGCGGTCCCGCCGCCGCAGCGAGCAGCGCGGAGAGCGAGGAATAGCGCGTCACAAAGGCCGATCCGAGCCAGACGCCGCACATGAGGAGGCCGGCGGGAAACCACAGCGCGAGCGAGGTTCCAAGAAAGGTCGCGACGCCCTTGCCGCCCTTGAATCCGAGCCACACCGGAAAGCAGTGACCGAGAATGGCGGCGGCCGCCGCGATTTCGGGTCGCCAGCCGAGCTGTGCGGCGGCGATGACGGCGATCGCCCCTTTGCCGCCGTCCAGGAGGAGCGTGGCGGCGGCGAGATCCTTCCTGCCGGTGCGCAGCACGTTGGTGGCGCCGATATTGCCGGAGCCGACAGCGCGGATATCGCCGAGTCCCGCCAGCTTCGTAATGACGAGGCCGAACGGAACCGAGCCGAGGAGGTAGCCGAGCAGGAGCGGGAGGATGATGTCCATGAGGCCTACACGCCTTTCGTGACCAGCGCGTCGAGGCAGGCCATGCGCGTCGCCACGCCGTAGAAGACCTGCTTGAGGATCAGCGACCGCTCAGGGTCGTCGGCGAGCGCGCCGTCGATCTCGACGCCGCGGTTCATGGGTCCCGGATGCATGACGAAGGCGCCCGGCTTCGCGTGCCGCAATGTCTCGTGCGTCAGGCCGAACTCCTCGAAATAACCGCGCGCGGCGTCGGCGCTCTTTTCGCCCATGCGCTCGAACTGGAAGCGCAGGGCCATGACGATGTCGGCCCCGGCGAGCCCCTCGCGCAGCGAGGACATTCTCGCAATGCCCGCAAATGCGTCATCGGGCGGGAGAATTTCAGGAGGACCGACAAACCGCACCCTTGCGCCGAGCCGCTTGAACAGGAGCGCGCCCGAGCCCGCGACGCGGCTGTGGACGACGTCGCCGCAAATGGCGATGAGGCGGCCCTCAAGCGAGCCCGAGACGGAGCAAATCGTCGCCGCGTCGAGCAGCGCCTGCGTCGGGTGCTCGCGGGCGCCGTCGCCGGCATTGATGACGGGGCAGGAAACGCGCGCCGCTATCTGCTTGTGGATCAGCGGCTCCTTGTGGCGGACGATCATGGCATGCGCGCCCATTGCGGCGAGCGTCTGGGCCGTGTCGATGAGGCTTTCGCCCTTGTTCACGGAAGACGCCGCCACCGGCACGTTGATAACGTCGGCGCCGAGCTTCTTTCCTGCGAGATCGAAGGAGAGGTTCGTTCGAGTGGAGTCTTCGTAGAAGAGGTTGATCTGTGTCTTGCCGGAGAGCCGCTGCGGCGGTCGCGCGCCGCGGCGCAGGAATGCGGCGTAGTATTCCGCGAGCGCCAGCACATAATTGATCTCAGGCAGTGACAGATCGTCGATGCTGACAAGGCCTCGAGCGGTCCAGCCGCTTTCGGGCGGAGAAGGTCGTTCGGGAATGTCCATCGCGGAGACGTTCTTACCGACGCGCGCCGGGCGCCGCAACGCGTCAGGCCGCTGGCTTGAACTTGATCAGATACATCGCGCCGGCGCCAACCACGACAATGTCGATCAGAAACATGACGAGCATGGCGAGCGAGGGCGTCGCGCCGCCTTTCGAGGCCTCCAGACCTCCGAGCGTCAGACCGAGCAGGGTCACGAGGACGGTCGCGATCACGGCGAGCCGGCCGCCGGTCTGAATCCAAAGGCCGAGCGCGCCATAGATGAGGCCGAAGGCGATCACGGGCAGCTTCATGCCTTCGGGCGCGCCGCCGAAAACGGCCGCCAGAACATGCAGCACGGCGGTCGCCAGCAGCAGCGCGCTCATGGTGCGGGTCAGAGTGGTTGCGTTCATGCCTCATCCCTCCTCAGCCGGTCGATCGCCCCCTGCAGAATATAGGCGGCGGCCGCTTCATCAATCTTCTGCGCCCGGCGCGTCCGGCTGACGTCGAGCGCAATCAGCTCACGCTCCATCGCCGAGGTGGACAGCCGTTCGTCCCAAAAGGCCAGCGGCAGGTCGAGCGCCCGTGTCAGGTTGCGGGCGAAGGCGCGGGTCGACTGCGCCCGCGGGCCCTCCGAGCCATCCATGTTCAAGGGGAGCCCGAGGACGATTCCGACGGCGGCCCGCTCCTGCGCCAGAAGCGAAAGACGCGCCGCGTCGGCGCCGAATTTTCCGCGCCGGATCGTCTCGACCGGCGTCGCCACGCGCCGGTCCGGGTCGCAGCTCGCCACCCCGATCGTCTTCTCGCCAAGGTCGAGGCCAAGAAGGACGCCGCGCGCGCCAAAGCCGCCCGCCGCTTTCATGAAATGCTCGGACATGACGCGAGGCTAGCGCGGTTTTCTAGGTTTCGCAGCCGCCGCTTGAACGTCGGGGCGGCGATTGATAGGGCTCTGCCGCCAGTCAGTCCGGACCCCTCATGGCCATCGACAAGGAAACCGTGCGCAAGGTGGCGCGCCTCGCCCGCCTCGCCGAGCCCGAGGAGCGGCTTGAGTCGCTGGCGAAAGAGCTTTCCGGCATCCTCAAATGGATCGAGCAGCTTAACGAGGTCGATGTCGCGGGCGTCGAGCCCATGACATCGACCGTGGCCATGAAGCTCCCCATGCGCGCGGATGTTCTCGCTGCGGGCCCGACCGGCGGCGGACAGCCGGACAATATCGTGAGGAATGCGCCGAAGACGGCGGATCATTTCTTCGTCGTTCCGAAGGTGGTGGAGTAGGGAATGGCTTCGCCGACCGACCTGACGCTCGCCGAACTGCGCGACGCCCTGAAGGCGCGCAAGGTCTCATCGCTCGAGGCGACCGACGCCTATCTCGCCAATATCGAGAAGGCGCAGGCGCTGAACGCGTTCATCACCGTCACTGCCGATCGGGCGCGCGACATGGCCAAAGCCTCCGACGCGCGCCTCGGTAAAGGCGCCGGGGGGCCGATCGAAGGCGTTCCGCTCGGGATCAAGGACCTCTTCTGCACCGAAGGCGTGCTCACCACCGCCGGCTCGCACATTCTCGACGGTTTCAGGCCGCCCTATGAATCGACGGTGACCGCCAATCTCTGGCGCGACGGCGCCGTCATGCTCGGCAAGCTCAACATGGACGAGTTCGCCATGGGCTCGTCGAACGAGACGAGCTATTACGGGCCGGTCGTCAATCCCTGGCGCAGGAAGGGCGGCAATGCCCAATTGACGCCGGGCGGCTCCTCGGGCGGTTCGGCGGCGGGGGTCGCGGCGCATCTGTGCGCGGCGGCGACGGCGACGGACACGGGCGGCTCGATCCGCCAGCCCGCGTCCTTGACGGCGACGGTCGGCGTCAAGCCGACCTATGGACGCTGCTCGCGCTGGGGCATCGTCGCCTTCGCCTCCTCGCTCGACCAGGCGGGCCCGATCGCGCGCGACGTGCGCGACGCGGCGATCATGCTGCGCTCCATGGCGGGACACGATCCGAAAGACTCGACGTCCGTCGATCGCGCCGTGCCGGATTACGAGAAAAGCATCGGCGCTTCCGTGAAGGGCCTGAAGATCGGCGTTCCGAAGGAATACCGTATCGACGGCATGCCCGCGGAAATCGAGAAGCTGTGGGCCGAGGGCGTCGCATGGCTCAAGGGCGCCGGCTGCGAGATCATCGACATTTCCCTGCCGCTCACCAGATACGCGCTGCCCGTCTATTACATCGTGGCGCCGGCGGAAGCGTCCTCCAACCTCGCTCGCTATGACGGCGTCCGCTACGGCTGGCGCTCGAAGGAGACGAGCGACATCCGTTCGCTTTACGAAAAAAGTCGGGCGGAAGGCTTCGGAAAAGAAGTCAAGCGCCGCATCCTGATCGGCACCTATGTGCTTTCGGCCGGCTATTACGACGCTTATTATCTGCGCGCGCAAAAGGTCCGAAAACGGATTTTCGACGAATTTCAGGACGCCTTCAGGCGCGTCGACCTCATCCTTACGCCGTCGGCGCCGTCGGCCGCCTTCGCGCTCGGCGAGAAGTCGGACGATCCCGTGCAGATGTATCTGAACGACGTCTTCACGGTGACCGCGAACCTCGCCGGGCTTCCCGGAATCTCCGTCCCCGCCGGCCTCGACAAGGACGGCTTGCCGCTAGGGCTCCAGCTGCTCGGGCGCCCCTTCGACGAGGAAACCTTGTTCAGGGGCGCTTCAGCGATTGAGCAGGCGGCCAACTTCAGGGCGCGCCCGGAAAAGTGGTGGGCGTGACATCGGCGATGTCGCGACCGGTCCGCAAGATCCCGATCGATACGCCCTGCCGCACCGAGGCCTTCGTCGCTGAACGGCCGGACGCGGGCTGGCGGCTGCTCATGTTTCCGGGCACGCCGTCCCGAAAATATCTGTTTGACCGCATCCTCAATCTTGCGCCGGAGGATCTCGAAGTGGTCCTGCTGATGCGCCCGGGATTTGAGAAGGGCGCGTCCCGCGCATTCCCTGATTTCAACGATCAGGTTGCGGTCGCCGCGCCTTTTCTCGATGACGAAAAGAAGGTGGTCGCGCTCGGCGTCTCCTATGGCGGCGAACTGGCTTTGAAATGCGCGCTGGACAACCCGGAAAAGGTAAAAGGCGTCGTCACCGTCGCGGCCCTCGTCACCGAGCCGCGCGGCTGGGTGCAGCCTTTCATCGACCTCGGCGGCCAGCCGGTCATCCGCAATCTCGTGCCGCGGACGCTCCATCACAGCCGCGCGGAAGTCGCGGAGCGGCGTCCCCAGATCGGACCCCTCCTCGCCCGCCTCAAGGACCTCAAGATCCCCGTGACCATCCTCCATGGCGATCTGGATCATCTCGTCGCCTTGTCAGATGCGCGCGCCTTGCGCACCTACTTCGCCGATGACGCCGATGTCGTGCTCGATGTCGTCAAGGGGGGCTCACACTTCCTGGAGCTGCAGGTCCCGCGGCGCGTTCTCGCTGCGGTCAGGGGCGTGATCGGGCGCGCCGAAAAAGGAGCCGTTGCGTGACTCGCATTCGCGATCTCTTGAATCTCGGGCCAGTGATGGAGAGCCGCCTCGCCGAAGTCGATATCACCACGGCCGAGCAGCTCGCCCGCATCGGCGTCGTCGAGGCCTACAGCCGCTTGAAGTTCGCCTTCGGCGCCGCGATCACGTTGAACGCCCTTTACGCCATGGAAGCGGCTCTGGAAGGCCTCGACTGGCGCGAGCTTCCTGAGGACAGGAAGCGCGACTTGCGTGAAGCTGCTGGCGCCTCCGGCGGCGCCGAGGCTACAACATTGTCTGCTGAAACGAAGGCCTGAATGTCAATGAGCGAACCCCGCAAGCTTCTCAAGGGCGCGACCGGCGACTGGGAGGTCGTGATCGGGCTTGAGGTTCACGCCCAGGTGCTCTCGAAGGCGAAGCTTTTTTCTGGGGCTTCGGCCGAATACGGCGCCGGGCCGAACGAGAATGTCAGCCTTGTCGATGCGGCCATGCCGGGCATGCTCCCCGTCATCAACGGCTATTGCGTGGAGCAGGCGGTGAAGACGGGCCTCGGGCTCAACGCCAGGATCAATCTCTGGTCGCGTTTCGACCGCAAGAACTATTTCTATCCCGATCTGCCGCAGGGCTATCAGATTTCGCAGTACAAGGATCCGATCGTCGGCGAGGGCGAAGTCGAGGTCGAGCTCGACAACGGCGAGACCATCCGGGTCG